>JAUIHC010000435.1 GCA_030432455.1 Phycisphaerae bacterium
CCTGGCCTCCGCGGGCGTCCTGCCCGTCACCCCGGTTCTCCGACCGGGTGTTCGAGGACGACTCGCTGGTCCGCCCCGCGGTCTCCACCGCGAGTCGATCGACCGCGAGCCCGCGATCCTCGAGGGCTTGCCGAAGCGAGCCCAGGTTGTCGTGAAGCAACGACCGTGCCGTCTCGCTGGCGGCGGTCATGAGGACGGCCACGCGACCACCCTGCATCTGCATCTCGAGCCGCAGTTGCCCCAGTGAAGGCGGATCCAGCCTCATGACGAGGCTTCCGCCCTTCTGACGGGCGAGGGCGTCGAGCCCCCTCGCCACCCCGGGCGTGGTCCGGGTGGCACCCTCGTCGAGCGTCTGCGGCGCAGTCTCCGCGCCGGTCGTCGGCAGCCCCTGCGCTCCGCTGCGCCCGAGTCGATTGGAGAGGTCCGCAGCCCGGACCGGCCCGACGGCCTCCGCAGCCACCCCCTCGGTCGTCGGGGCGGCCTCGCCCGCTCGACCGGCGGCGATCGTCCGGTTGACCTCCTCGGCCCGCGCGACCGCGGCCGGGGTCGAGGCCGAGGTCGAGTTCTCGCTGCGACGCAGGTCGGAGGATGCACCCGGACGCGATGCCGTGGCCATCGCGGTCGCGGCGGCGGTGGTCGTCGCGGTCGCCACCTCGGTCGTGACGGCGGTGGCGTTCGAGGATGCCGACGCGGCCACCGGGGTGAAGCCTTCGGGAAGCGGCGAGCGGCCCGGCGACCCCGAGCCGGTCGTCGGCGCGGCGGCGGACGAGCCGGTCTCGCGGACATTCGAACTCGGCGACCGAGACGCGAGTGCGGCCGATGCCCCCCGGCCGTCCGCCTCGACGCCGGGCGTCGTGGCCGCCGCGGCTGATCGGGTGTCGTCCGATCCGGGCACGGCGACTCGACCGCCAGTCGTCGGCAGCGTGGACCCGACCGAGCCCGCCGTCTGCTCGGCGCCGACCGTGGTCGGCTCGGGCACCGTCGGGGGCACCATCGCGGCCGGGTTCGATGACTGGTTCGACGCCGCCCGCGGCCCGGTCGAGGCCGACCCCGAAGGCGTCACGGCCACCGACGATTCGATCGGGATCCCGGCCGATGCGATCAGAGGCACCGCCTCGGGCGGCGTGTCCGGGTCGTCCTGCGAGCCGGGGGATGCCGACGGCTCCTGGCCACCGGTCGAGATGGTCACCGCCGCGTCGGCGTCGTCCCCCTCGGGCGAACCGGGAGAATCGACCTGCTCGGGTCGATCGGTGATCGATTCGTCGGTCCCGTTCTCCGCGCCTGCATCCGGTCGGGACGCGTCGCGCGGCGATCGCACGGCACTCGTCGAGTCTTGCGCTTCCGAGGCGTGGTTGCTGCGCCCCCGCCCCGGGTCGGCCGGTCGGCGGATCGAGTCGAACGCCGTCCGGAACGAGGCGTCGTCAGGCGTCGAGTCGCCCGTTCGCGGTTCCAGAGCGGGTTGATGGGCGGGAATCGGTGGAATCTGCATCGGCCGGCTCCGTGGAGGCCGCCTCGAGGGCGGTCCGTTCACGCAGGGCCAGTTGCAAATCGGCTGCCACGCCGTCGCGGCCGATGTCCACGAACTCCCCGAGCAGCGCACTGCGACGATCGGCGTCGATCGCGTGGAGAACGTCCACCACGAGCGTGCGGCGTCCCTCCTCCAGCCAGACCCGCACGATCGCGAAGGCGGTGTCGAGCTTCATCTCGGCGAGATCCAGGACCGTCTGCTGGAAGTCGGCGTCCTCGGCGCGGGCGTTGATCTCGTCGAGCCGGGCCTGATCCGCCTCGATGCCGGCCCGCAGCGCGGCCAGTTCGGCCGCCCGCTCGCGATAGGTCGCCTCGATGCGGGCGACGATCGCCTCCGCATCCCGGCCCAGCCGGTCGTTCGCGACCCGGCCGAGATCGCGGAACCGCTCCATCGCGTCGGCGGCGTCGAGGTTCGTGACCGGCACCGGGCTCCAGCCCACCTCGAGTTCCGCCGCCGCCGCGTCGCGGGCGGCGGCGTCCTGCTCGGCGAGGCGATCGGCCTCCGTCTCCGCCACCGGACGGCGGAAGATCTCCCGGACCGCCTCGATCCGATCACGGTCGAGCCGCCCGGTGCGGTACAGCCACCCGGCCGCGATGACGATCGTCAGCAGATTGACCACGGCGACGAAGGCGACGGCGTTCCAGACGGTGCGCATCAGAAGGTCTCCTCGGCGGCGAGTCGAGCGGCCCGGGCGCCGCGATTGGTGGCGAGCTCGTCGAGCGCCGCCTGTTCACGGCGATCCTGCTCGCGACGCCACGCCTCGAATCGTCGTTCCTTCACGAGTTCGATCGCCCGACGCCGGGTGGCCGCGTCGGCCAGCGCCGACCGGGCGGTCTCCAGTCGGCGATGGACGCCCGCGAGTTCGAGCACGAGACGCTGGGCATCCCGCATGCAGGCGAGCGACGCATTGGCCTGGGCCCGGAGCGCCTCGGGTCGGACGCTGCCGGTCAGGGCCTCGCGGACATCCTCCCGGGCGCCGGTGATCGAGGCCTGCCCGGCCCGCAACCGATCCTCCAGCCGCCGCCGCTCCGCCTCCAGCACCGCCACCTCGCGACGACACTCGTCCTCGGCGCGGACCCGGGCGTCGAGCACGGGCTGAAGTTGGAAGCGGAAGCGGGCCATGACGGAGGCGGATCCTCGGCTCGGGTTCAACCGGTGCCGGCCGCGGCGACGGCGGCCTGACGAAGTCGTTCACTCTCGGCGGCGAGTTCGCACAACGCCCGGCAGGTCGCCGGGAAGACCGACCGGTCCTCCCGCTCCTGCCGAAGGAACGCGTCGATCCGCGGCTTGAGGGCGATCGCCACATCGGTCATCGGATTGGACCCACGGGCGTACGCGCCGATGTTGATGAGTTCCTCGCTCTCGCGATGCGCGGAGAGCAGCTCGAGC
>JAUIHC010000436.1 GCA_030432455.1 Phycisphaerae bacterium
GCGATCACCACCGCGCTGCACACGATCGTCTCGCGGAACGTCGATCCGCTCGAGGCCGCGGTGGTGAGCGTGACCCTGATCGAGGCGGGCACCACCTTCAATGTGATCCCCGCGACCGCGCGGATCGGCGGCACGGCACGGAGCCTCTCTCCCGAGGTCCGGGATCTGCTGGAACGCCGCATCGCCGAGGTCGCGGAGGGCGTCGCCGCGGCGCACGGATGCCGGGCGAGCGCGACCTATCACCGCGGGTATCCGGTGACCGTCAATCACCCCGATCCTTTCGCGCGTTTCCAGAAACTGGCCGCGGACGAACTTGGGGGCGACGCCGTTCGCCCCTTCCCACGCCCGGTCATGGGCGGCGAGGACTTCGCGTTCTACGGGGAGAAGGTCCCGGCGTGCTTCTACGTGCTCGGACAGCAGGCCCCCGACGGGGAACCGATGCCGCCGTTGCACTCGCCGCGATACGACTTCAACGACGAGACCATCGCCACCGGCATCCGCATGATGACCCGCCTGGCCGTGCACGGCTGACGCTCGAATCCGCGGAGTCCGGGAACTCCGTGATCCGAGCCGCATCTCACCGTGTCGATGACCGAAAAGCCCTCGGTCGATTGCTCCTTCGCTCTGCGCCGGTAGGGTGGAGAAGTTCCCGTTGGTCTCCCCCCCCCGTCCCCAAGATTCGGATCACCGATGCGCCGCACCTTCTCGGACCACCGTGTCGCCGGCCTGGTCGCCGCCTGCTGCCTCGCCGCCCCGTCGTTCGCGAACGATGTCCACCCCGAGGCCTGGATTCCGGGCCCGTGGCATCTCGACGCCGCCGGAACCGACGCCGACACGACCCTCCAGATCGATCCCGTCCTCCTCGACGATCTGCTCGCGCAGGCCAACCTCGCCAGCCGGGTCCGCCTCGGCGATGTGCCCCTTCTGGGCGGCGCGACCGTGGATCTCGACCTCCGCGTGGTGCCCGGGATGGCCCCCGATGCCCAGGTCGTCGTGATGAACGGACGCGGACGGCCGCAGCTCCGATCGATCGAGCCGACCATCGCGCTGGCCGGCGACGTGCTGGACGATCCCGACGGCGAGGCGTTCCTCGCGTTCGGCCCCAGCGGACTCGAAGGGTGGATCCGGCACGACGGCCTCGTGTTCAGCATCTCGGACGGACCCGGCCGGGGCGTGCCGAAGATGGTGCGGCTCGACGCCCTTCCGCCGCTCGATCCCAACCTGCTCTCGAACTTCTGCGGCGCGGACGAGATCGAACAGCCTCTGCGGCCCGATCACGCCGTCGGCGTCGAGCCGGATGGCGATGCCGCGGGCGGCGTCGCGGGGGACACCGACGGTCCCTGCCGTCGGCTGCGGATCGCCATCGAGACCGACAATGAGTTCCTCGGCCTCTTCAACGGCGATGTGGACGCCGCCGCCGGCTACGTCGCGACGCTCTGCGCTGCGACGAGCTTCGTCTACGCCCGCGACGTCAACACGGTGGTCGTGGCGAACCGGCTCCGACTCTGGACCGAGGCCGACCCCTGGAACGCGGGCAACACCAGCAACCAGCTCACGCAGTTCCGCGACTGGTGGCAGGCGAACGAGCAGGCGACGCCTCGCGATCTTGCGCACATGCTCAGCGGACGCGGACTCGGCGGCGGCATCGCCTGGCTGCCGGGGCTGTGCGGCTCCTACGGGTACGCGGTGAGTGCGAACCTGAACGGCTCGTTCCCCTACCCCGTCCAGAACAACGCGAGCGGGAACTGGGACCTCATGGTCTTCGCCCACGAGACCGGCCACAACTGCGGCGCTCCGCACACCCACTCGATCGGCGTGGACGACTGCGCCGGCGGCGACTGCTCGGTCACGCCCAACGGCACGATCATGAGCTACTGCCATCTCTGCTCGGGCGGACTCGCCAACATGCGGATGGAGTTCTGTCCCGAGAACATCATCAACATCAACGGCACCATCGACTCGGCCAACTGCTCCTACGAGATCACCGACTCGACGATCGTGCTCCCCGACGCGGCGACGACCCTCGGCTCGATCCCGGTGATCATCGACGTCGCGGGCAACGATGTCGGGCTCGGCTGCGGCACCACGGACATCATCGGTTTCGATGAGACCTCGCTGGCCGGTGGAACGGTCGAGCGGGTGGAGGACTGGATTCCGGGGGGACGCGACGCGCTCATGTACACCGCTCCAGCGGGCTTCTCCGGCCCCGACACGTTCGAGTATCGGATCCGACCGGAGGGTCAGATCCTGACCGGCACCGTCAACGTGTTCGTCGAGGACCTCGATCTCCGGGCCCCGGAGGATCCGTCCGGCACCATGCCCGGGATCTCGGGCGACTTCTACGACATCCCGTCCTCGACCTCGGTGCTCCCCGACTTCGCGACCCTCACGCCCTTCGGATCGAGCGTGCATGGCCGGATCGACTTCGCCTCGACGGGCGGCGAGTTCGCCGATACGGGTCGCAACGACAACATCGCGGTGAGTTGGAACGGCTGGGTCACCGTACCCGCCGCCGGGTTCTGGACCTTCGGCACCGAGAGCGACGACGGAAGCCGGCTCTGGATCGGTGACGAACTCGTCGTGGACAACGACGGCCTGCACGGGATGCAGTCGCGGAGCGGCGAGATCGGACTCGCGGCCGGCACCCATGCGATCCGGGTGGACTTCTTCGAGCGAGGTGGCGGTGCGGGCTGCATCGTCCGCTTCGGCGGCCCGGGCGTGGCGTTCGGCGTGATTCCCGATGCGAACTGGTCGCACGGCGGCGGCACCGCACCGTCGCCGGACATCAACGGCGACGGCATCGTGGACGGCGCCGACATCGGCCTCCTGCTCGGCGGCTGGGGCCAGCCCGGCATCACCGATCTCAACGGCGACGACAACACCGACGGCGCCGATCTCGGTCTCCTGCTCGGGGCG
>JAUIHC010000016.1 GCA_030432455.1 Phycisphaerae bacterium
GCGGCCACCGGTCGGGTCGCCGAGGCGCGGGGCCTGCTCGAACAGTGTCGACGGGCGGTGCCGCAGCACCCCGGGGTGATCATCGCCGAACGAGCGGTCGCGGAGGCGGGCGGTTGATGCGTTCGGCCTCGATCACGGTCGGGTTCGCGGTCGCGTCGCTCGTCGCATCCCTCGGTTGCGAACCCGCGTCCGAGTCGCCGACGCCCGCGGCGTCCCCCGCGTCGGCATCGACCTCGGAACCAGCCTCCGCGTTCTTCCGCGACATGGCGGCCGAGGCGGGCATCGACTTCACGCTCGAGACGCGTCTGCATCCGGATCCACGGTTGCCGGAGATCGTCGCGGGCGGAGGTGCCGCGGGCGACTTCGACGGCGATGGTCGCCTGGACCTCTACCTCGTGCAGGCGACCGGGGCGGGCGGCAACCGACTGTTCCGCAACCTCGGCGACTGGCGGTTCGAGGACGTCACCGACGGCTCGGGCGCCGCCGACGCCGCCCGCTTCGGAATGGGGGTTGCGACCGGCGACTACGACGGCGACGGCGATCTCGATCTCTACGTGACCAACCTCGGGCGCGACACGCTGCTCCGCAACGACGGGGGCATGCGGTTCACCGACGCCACCGAGGCCGCGGGGCTCGGCCAGACCGGATTCGGCGCGAGTGCGACGTTCTTCGATGGTGACGGCGATGGCGATCTCGATCTCTTCGTGACCAACTACGTCGACTGGTCGGAAGATCGGGAACTCGACTGCCGGCGGGCGACCGGCGAGCCCGACTACTGCGCCCCGGCCCGCTACGAGCGACCGAGTCGCGACGTGCTCTTTCGCAACGACGGCGACGGCCGGTTCACCGACGTCTCGGAGTCGAGCGGGATCGCATCCGCGGCCGGCACCGGACTCGGGGTCGCGGCGCTGGACGCCGACGGCGACGGTCGGCTCGATCTCTTCGTCGCCAACGACGGCATGCCCGATCACCTCTGGATGAACCGCGGCGATCTGCGGTTCGAGGAGACCGCGACCCGCGCCGGATGCGATCGCGATCTCAGCGGCGTCGCGAAGGCGGGGATGGGCGTCGCGGTCGAGGATCTCGACGACGACGGCGACCCCGACGTGCTCGTCTGCAACCTCGGGGGCGAGACCGATTCGCTGCACCGCAACGACGGCGGACGGTTCGTGGATGTGACCAGCCGCGCCGGCCTCTCGGCCGCGAGCCGCCGGTACACCCGCTTCGGGCTCGCCTTCCTCGATGTGGACCTCGACGGGAACCTCGATCTCTATGCGGCGACCGGCCGGGTCGGGGTCGGCGGCGTGCAGCACGACCCCGACGATCCGTACGCCGAGCCCGACCTGTTCATGCTCGGCGGTGGGGACGGCCGCTTCCGGGCGGTCGGTGCCGATGACGGTTTCGACCCCGAGATCCGCACCAGCCGCGGCCTGATCGTCGGCGACTTCGACGACGATGGACGCCCGGATCTGGTGGTTCTCGATCGCGAACGTCCGACGCGTCTGCTGCGAAACATCACCGAGGCCCGGGGACCGTGGCTCCTGCTCGACATTCGGGATGCCGCGGGGGCGCCGGCGATCGGGGCCCGCGTCCGGGTCGAGCTGCCGACGCGGACGCTGACCCGGTGGGTGCGGACGGACAGCAGTTATCTCTGCGCCCGAGATCCTCGAGTCCTGATCGCGCCGGGAGCCGGCGTCGAACCGACCGCGATCGAGGTGGTCTGGCCGGACGGACGGCGTCGGCGGCTGGAGACGATCGAGCTGAACACGGTGATGCGGATCGATCCGCCCGGGCTCGACGCCGAGAGTGGACCACCGGAGATCGACAGTCGATGATCTGGTTCATGCCCGCTCGCCATCCCCGCATTCTTCGGCAGCGCCCGGCCCGGTGTCGGCGGGCCTCGGCCGCCTCGGCCGTGGTCTCGCTGGTGGTCGCGGCGGCGGCCATGCTTCCGGTCGGGTGCGGCTCGGACACGCCACCGGCCCCGATCCCACGGCCTGCCGACCTCTCGCAGACCGATCCCTGGGTCGCTCACGAGATCGAGCGTGCGTGCGAGGCGGTGGCGGCATCGCCTCGGGACGCGAATGCGTGGGCCACCCTCGGCGATCTCCACTACGCCCACGACTCCTTCGGGCTCGCGGTCGAGGCGTACGCCGCATCGCTCGAGCTCGCCCCCGATCGTCCGGTGGTTCGGTACATGCTCGCGGTCTCCCGGCGGGCCGACGGCGACACCCCCGGAGGGCTTGCGGATCTTGATCGCGCGATGATGCTCGACCGCGAGACGCCGCACCTTCGGTGGCGGGCGGCCGAGTGGTCGCTCGACTCGGGGGAACTCGATCGGGCCGCCGCGCTCGCCGAGGAGGCGGTGCGACTGGGCCCCGGTGATCGCAACGCCATCCGCATGCTCGCCCGGGTGCGGCTCGAGCAGGGGCGGCCCGCGGAGACGATCAAACTCGTCGAACCGCTTCTGGCGGCGAACCCCGATGACGCCGAGGTCCGATCGCTGCGGGGCCGCGCGCTTCGGGCGGCGGGTCGGGTGGACGAGGCCGCCCGCGACATGCTGCGGGCGGGCACCATCCAGCCGACCTGGTTCGACGACTGGATCAATCGCGTGCTTGTTCGGCGGACGGATCTGGCGTGGTGGATCCGACGGATCCAGCGGACGGCGAACGACGGTCAGACCGAGGCGGCCCGCGAGATGCTCGCGGAACTGCGTCGCTGGCATCCCGATGCCCGCGAGGTGGACTTCACCGAAGGGGTCATCCTCGTGAACGAAGGCCGATTCGATGACGCCGTGACGCTCTTCGAGAATCTCGTGGCGACCGATCCCGACTGGGCCGCCGCCCGCATCCGGGCCGGGGCGACCCGGCTCGCTCGTGCCGATCGATCGGATGATCCGATCGCCGCGATCGACGATCGACGGGCGGCCGAGGCGATGCTGGTCGCGGCCGTCGCGACCGAACCCGACAACGAGGACGGACTGGCCCTGCTGGTCGCGGCCCGCGAGGCGATGGGGCGTCCGGAGGACGCGGTCGAGCCGCTGCGGGCGCTCGTCGAACGGGTGCCCGGAGATCGCCGCCATCGCTACCGGCTTGCCCGGGCGCTGGTCGCGGCGGGTGAGCCGGTCGAGGCGATCGAGGTCCTCGACGCGTCGATCACGGCGCTCGGCCCCGAGGGCGTGCCCGCGACGGTGCTGCGGGTCGAGGCGCTGATCGCCGCGGGTCGGCGGAACGACGCGTCGGTGGTCGTCGCGGATTTTCGAGATCGCCTGCCGCGTCATCCCGCCGGGGCCATGATGCAGGGGCTCCTGAGTGAAGGAGAGTCGCCATGAATCGGTGGAGGCGCGATCCGTGGAGGTCGGGGGCGGTGCTCGTCGCGGGGGCGACCATGTCGTCGCTCGTCGGATGTGGCGGGGAGGAACCGGCCACTCCAGCACCGGCACCCGCGACCGCGACGAGCGATCTCGCCCCGGACTGGTTCACCTCCGACGCGGCGTCGCGTGGAATCGACTTCGTGCTGGAGACCGAGCTGGACGAGGCCGCCTGGCTGCCCGAGATCATGATCGGGGGTGGGGCGGCCTTCGACTACGACGCGGACGGTCGACTCGATCTCTACCTCCTGCAGGGGGTCGGTCCCGATGGCAACCGTCTCTATCGCAACATCGACGGCACGAGATTCGAGGATGTCACCGAGTCGGCAGGGGTGGGCGACCATGGCTACGGCTCCGGGGCCGCCACCGGCGACTACGACGGCGATGGCGACGTCGATCTCCTGGTCACCAATGTCGGTCCGGATGTGCTCTACCGCAACAACGGCGACGGCACCTTCACCGATGTCACCGCGGAGGTCGGCCTGGGTGATGCCGGCTGGGGAACCAGTGCCGGCTTTCTCGACATCGACGGCGACGGCGATCTCGATCTCTTCGTGACCCGCTATCTGGACTGGGCTCCCGAACGCGAGAAGGCGTGCCGCAATGTCCGCGGCGACTTCGACTACTGCCATCCGCTCGGCTACGCGGCACCGACCACCGATCTCCTCTACCGAAACGACGGCGGCGTCTTCACCGAGATCTCCGAGCCCAGCGGGATCGCCGGCGAGCGCGGCAACGGCCTCGGGGTGGTGGCGGCGGACGTCGATGAGGACGGTCGCCTCGACCTCTTCGTGGCCAATGACCAGATGCCCGACCGTCTCTGGCTCAATCGGGGCGACGGGACCTTCGAGAATGCGGCGTTCCGACTGGGCTGCGACCGGGACATGACCGGCATCGCCAAGGCGGGCATGGGCGTGAGCGCGGAGGATGTGGACGACGACGGTGATCTCGACCTCATCGTCTGCAACATCAGCACCGAGACCGATTCGTTCTATCTCAATGAAGGCGGTCGCTTCGTGGACTCCACCAACCGGGCCGGGATCGGTGGCCCGAGTCGCCGATTCACGCGGTTCGGCCTCGGTCTGATCGACTTCGACAACGATTCGCACCTCGACTACTTCGCGGCCAACGGCGCGGTGGCGGCCGATCTCGAGGTCGCCGCGGGCGTCGATGCGTATGCCGAACCGAACCTGCTTCTGAAGGGACGGTCCGACCGGATCGGCTTCACCGAGGTCGAGCCCGCGGGCGGCGTGCGCGATCTCGAGCCCCGCACCAGCCGCGCCGCGATCTTCGGCGACTTCGACGACGACGGCGGGATGGACGTGGTGGTCGTCAACATCGGCGCCCCCACCCGACTTCTTCGCAACGTCGTGCCGAATCGCGGTCACTGGCTGCTGCTGGACGTGCGAGACGACGCCGGGGCGCCCGCCCTCGCGGCCCGCGTCACCGCGGATCTCGGGGACCGGACACTCACCCGCATCGTCCGCACCGACTCGAGCTACCTCGCGGCCCGCGATCCGCGGGTGCATCTCGGGCTCGGCGAGGTGGACCGTCTTCCCTCGCTCGAGGTGCGCTGGCCGGATGGCCGCACGCGACGGATCGACTCGGTCGAGGTCGATCGGGTCCTTCGGATCGATCCGCCCGCGAGCGAGTGAGCCTCGTCGTTCAGCCGGCGCGGTGTCGCAGAAGCTCCGCCTCGACGAGGCCCGCCAGGGCGGCGGTCGGGCACGGCTTCTCCAGCACGGTGATGTCGGAGACGTCGCGGAGCAGGCGTCGGTACTCCTCGCGGCGACCGGTCAGGACGATGATCGGGGCATCGCTCGAGTCCCGCACCGCGATCGCCAGATCGACGCCGCTGGCACCCGGAAGATCGAGATCGGTGACCAGCACGTCGAAGGTCGCATGGCGGATCGCCGCCAGTGCCGCCACGCCGTGACCGGTGGCGAGGCACTGATGTCCCCGACTCTTCAGACGCGTCACCAGCAGGGTGAGCATCGCGGGATCGTCCTCGACGACCAGCACGGTGCCGGTGGCGAGGATGGGAGCCTCGTTCCGTGGATCTGCGTCGGCGATGTCGGGCATCAGGCGCTCCGTCGGTGGGCGTCGATCGCCCGTGTGACCACGGCGATCACGTCGGCCGGGTCGTAGGGTTTGGTGAGATAGGCGACTGCGCCCGCGGCCATGGCGGCCGAACGAGCGGAGTCCTGCACATTGGCGCTCAGGAACGCCACCGGAATCGATGCGGTGCGAGGATCGGCCCGCAGGCGGTCCAGCACCTCGAACCCGGTGAGATCCGGCATGCGGACGTCGAGCACGATCGCGGCGGGTGGATCGGCCGTCGCGGCGGCGATGCCCGACTCTCCCGAGAACGCGGTGGCGACCTCGAACCCCGCCGCCTTGAATCGGATCCCGATCACCCGGGCAAGGGTGCGCTCGTCGTCCACGATCAGCACTCGATCAGGCACGAAGAATCTCCTTCGAATGTCCCAGCGTGTTCAGAATGGTGCGTCGCGCCGACTCGCCGTCCTCCGGGAACGCGAAACTTCCAAGCCCTCGGACGGTGATCTCCGTCGCGTCGTCCCCGAACTCGTCCGCCACCATGCGGCGAAGTCGGTCCTCCCAGAGATCGGCGTCGTCGGTCGGACCGAACACCACGATCCTGTCACCGGCACGGGAGACGATCTTGATGTCGGTGGGGGCCGAGGCGCCGCAGAGCGACTGTCGGATTCGATCGGTCTCCCGGGATCGGGCGGGCACGATCTCCGCCACCGCGAGTCGGTCGGGCCAGTCCTCGCGCTGCCGCTGCACGCAGAGGAACCGATCGACGATCGCGACCGGGTGGTGGATGGGAATGGTGAAGCGGAAGGTCGAGCCGCGTCCCGGCTCGCTGTCCACGTCGATGCGACCCAGATTCAACCACACGAGCTGGCGGGCGATGTTGAGTCCCAGTCCGAATCCCTTCACGCTCGGCGACATGGCGTTGGGAAGCTGATGAAACCGCTGGAAGAGCGTCGCGAGATCGTCCCGGTCGAGCCCGGGGCCCTGGTCGTGGATCGAGATCTCGATCTCCTCCTCGAGACGCCGGGTGGTGATGCGGACCTCGGATCCCCGAGGGCTGAACTTGATCGCGTTGGTCGCGAGGTTCATCACCACCCGGCGGGCCTTCTCGGGATCCGCGAACACCTCGGGCAGATCCGGGGCGGCCGCGATCGTGAGCGTGATGTCCGCGGCCTCGGCCTTCCGGCTCAGCAGGCGCTCCACGTTGTCGAGGATCTCGGGCACCGCCACCGGACGGCGATCGACGCGGAGCCGCCCGGCTCGCAGCTTCGAGGAGTCGAGGAAGTCCTCGACCATCGTGTTGAGATCGACGGTCGCCACGTCGATCGTCCGCAGCCAGTCCTGCTGCTCATCGGTGACCGGCCCCCCGAGACCGTCGAGGATGAGCGAGGCGTACTCCTTGATGACGGTGAGCGGAGTGCGGAACTCGTGGGAGACATCGTCGACGAATCGGTGGGCTCGATCGGTCATCTCCTCCAGACGGGCGTTCTGGTGCGCAAGCAGCGTGTTGAGGCGGGCCAGCGCCGCGTGGGATTCCTGCAGCGCCCGCTTCTCGCGTCGTTCGGTGATGTCGCGGACGATCTTGGCGAAACCGACCACGCGACCCTCGTCGTCGCGAACCACGCTCGTGGCGACCGAGACCTCGACCTCGCTGCCGTCCGCCCGGAGCCGGAAGCCCTCGCGGGATGGCACCCGTTCGCCGGCGGCCACCCGCTCGGTGTGATCGAGCTCGGCCTGTCGGTCCTTGGCGGGGACGAGCATCGATTCGTGCCGACCGACGAGCTCCTCGACCGGTCGGGCGAAGAGGGTGGCGCAGGCGGGATTGGCGATCACGATCGTCCCGTCGAGCGCCAGACCGAGGATGGCGTCCTCGGACTGCTCGACGATCGCGGCGAGACGCTCGTGGGCGAGTTCGGCGAGTTTCCGGTCGTGCACATCGGCGAGCGACCCGGCGACTCGAATCGCCTTGCCGTCGAATCCCCAGGCGGCCTGCCCCCGGGCGTGGGTCCAGCGGTCGGTCCCGTCGCGATGCCGCATCCGGAACTGGATGTCGTAGGGCGAGTGGGTGTGCAGGTGTCGTTCGAGCGCCGAGATCACGCGATCTCGGTCCTGCGGATGGATGTTGTCGTGCCAGCTCTCGTAGGTGTCGGGAAGTTCGTCGGGGGCGTAGCCGAGGATCGCCTTCCAGTTGGCGGAGAGGTGCACGTCGCCGCTCACCAGATCCCAGTCCCAGATGCCGACCGAGGCACCGGCCGCGGCGAGTTCGTACCGAAGCGCGGTCTCGCGGGCATCGGTGATGTCCACATGGATGCCCGCGGCCTTGAGCGGCCGGCCGTCCTCGTCCCACTCGTAGACCCGGCCCGCATCAAGGACCCAGATGGCCGTCCCGTCCTTGTGTCGAAGACGGTGCTCGCATCGATAGGTCTCCGCCCGGCCCTCGAAGTGATCCTGCAGGGCGTGCATCGCCTCGTCCATGTCCTCGGGATGGACCACGAGTTCCCAGCTCCGCACATGCGGCTCGATCTCCTCCGGCTCGTAGCCGAGCATCCGGCACCATCGCTCGTTGAAGACGACTTCGCCGGTCTGGATGTTCCAGTCCCAGGTTCCCAGTTCGGCACCCTCGATGACCATGCGGAGACGGCGTTCGGTCTGGGCCAGTCGCTCCTGCATCGACTTGAGTTCGGTCACGTCGCTCTCGACCGCGAGGAAGCCGGAGAGATCTCCGTCGTCGTCGAAGACCGGATGAATGTCCAGCGTGAGCCAGTAGCCGCGCCCGTCCTTGGCACGGTTGAAGATCGTCTCGCGGATCGACTCCCGCCGTTCGAGTCCCTCCCGGATCCGCCTGACCGTGGCGGGATCGCTCTCCTCGCACTGGAGGATGTGGCCTGGCACCCGTCCGACGACCTCGTCGAGCGTGTATCCGGTGATGTCGGTGAACGCCTCGTTGACCCAGGTGATCCGTCGATCCCGGTCGGTCATCACCACGGCACTGGTGGTTCGCTCCGCCACCATCGCCAGACGGGCGCGATCCTCGCACGAGGTCTCCAGAAGGTCGATCGTCCGGCGAAGGGTCGTCGTCAGCGTCTCCAGCTCGTCGCCCTGTTCGACGACCTCGAAGTCGAGCCGGGTCGCGGTCTCGCGGGCGAGTCGATCGAGGCGACGGGCGAGGCCGAGATGCGTCGCGCCCGCGACGAGTCCCATGCCGAGAAGTCCGCAGGCCACGGCGAACATCGTCGATCGAACGACGATGCCGCGAGTCGGGGCTGCGATCTCGGCGGGGTCGAATCGCCACATCGTCCCGTGACCCTCGGCATCGAAGGTGCGGACCGTGGCCGCAGTCGGATCGACGATCTCCGTGGTGCCCGGCGCCCCGATCTCGGAGATCGGGGTGGCGGCGCGAGGTTGCGGGACGGCGGGGAAGGTGTGATCCGTCACGGTGTCCGCCGAGGCGATGGCGGCCACCTGCGCGAGCAGTCGAAGGCGATCGGCCCGCGCGTGCTCCACCGCCGCGGCGGTGGTGCGCCAGTCGAGCCACGCCAGCACCGCCACCAACGGGAGGCCGACGAACACGACTCGCCAGACCATGCGGCGCCACGACCGCAGTCGTGGCACCACGGCCCATGCATTCTCACGCATGCGGAGCCCCCCGGAGATCGCGCCGTCATCGCCGGCGTCGAGTGCGAACGAGACTATCCCCCCGTCGGCCTTCGCAGGCGGGTTCCCCAGGGAAACCGGTCCGAGATGGCGCTGAACGGGGTGTTCACCCGAGCGACGACTCGCGCAGGGCGTTCCCGAGGCGGTCGATCAGAAGCCTCTCGGGGGCTTGGAAGCACCGCCTTCGCGGCGCGGTCCCAGCCGCGGGATCTCCGGATAACTCGCAGGGTCGAACACCGCGTCCTCGAGCCGATCGGTGCCGACGAGTTCGAGCAGAAGCGTCGATGTCGGTCCGCCGTCGGGGCCGTCGAGTTGGAGCCGTCGCAGCGTGCCGTCGCTCCCGATCCAGAGGTCGATGCGGTCGGGATGGCCTCGGCCGCCTCCGTGATGGCCGCGATGGCCTCGGGGCTGCTCGACGGGGGGTGTCGAGGCGTCCTCCGATTCGGAGTTCTCCGGGGCTCGCGTGGTCTCGGAGATCCGAGTCGCGGAGAGGTGTCGTACGGTCGAGCCGTCGAGGGGATCGATCGTCTCGCCCTCGTCCGTGATCCGGTACCCGCCGCGCAGGCGGCGGAGCAGCGCCGGCAGATCACCGTCGATCGCGTCGAGGAACCGGCTCAGCGGCAGGCCTCGTTCGCCCCGGGCCGAGATCGCCGCCTCGATGTCGTCGGGAAGATGGTTGCTCCAGAATCGCGTGCCGTCGTGGCCGCGGGCGAGCACGGCGCCGGACCGGTCGGGGATCAGCATGACCGACTGCTCACCCCGCACATGGAGGGTCGCGCCGTCGAGTTGACGACGCAGACCACCACCGCGGCGGTGGGGCCGCGGAGGCCGGTCCGCGGTGAGCCGTTCGTCGGCGGTGTCCACCGTGATGCGGAAGGTCAGGTCGCCCGACTCGATGCGGCGGATGCTCGCATCCACGAGGGCGAACGCGGGCGACGGCGTGGCCACGAGCAGGGCGACGAGACCCACCGCGGCGACCAGCACCGCGGCGGCGGCGGTGAGCGACCGCCATCGGATGGGATTGGGGGACGACGATCCGATCGAGGCGAGGGGCTGATCGGCGATCCGCTCGCACGCGGCCCGCACGCGTCGCCGCACCGAGGCGTCGTCGTCCTGGGCACGACCGGCCAGGATCGCGTCGAGCAGGAGATCGTCGGCGAGACGCTGCGGATCGCTACCGTCGTCGTCCAGGATGGAGTCGCGGTGGTCGCTCATGCGGTGGCTCCTCCGGTGCCCTCGGATCCGAGGATCCCCTTGTGTCGCAGACAGTCGAGCAGGCGGGCGCGGGCTCGTTGAAGGCGCTTCTTCACCATCTCGCGGTTGGACTCCAACCGGTCGGCGATCCGTTCGGTCGTGAGTTCCAGTCCGTAGTGCCAGTCGAGGAGATTGCGGGTGTCGGTGGGGAGGCGGTCGAGGCAGTCGTCCAGCGCCTCGAGCTTCTCGCTCCAGGTGTCGCCGGGGCGACGCCCGATCTCGTCGAGGCGCTGGTCGAGGTGGGTCAGCACCGCCTCCTCGCACGCGAGCGGGATCCGACGATGCTTGCGGAAGTGGGCCAGCACGAGGTTCCGGGCGATGCCGCGGAGCCACGGGGCGAAGGGGCGATCGTGATCGAAGCGGTCGAGGGTCCGCCACGCCACGACCATGGTCTCCTGGAAGACGTCGTCCACCGCCGATCGATCGCGCAGGATCGAACGCAGGTACGCGAGCAGCATGGGGGCATGCTCGCGGACGAGGATCTCGAAGGCGGTGTGATCGGTCGAGTCGGAAGCGATGGGACGATCTCCGGTCGGATGCTTGTCGGCGGGGCGGGGGGCCGGGGACGGGGAAGTCGCGAACCCGAGGGAAATGACGCGATGGTCGGGGGGTGGAACGCCCGGATACCCTCCCCGCATGCAGCATGATCAGCAGATTCACGCCACGACGATCCTGTGCGTCCGAGACGACGCCGGGGTCGCGATGGCCGGTGACGGCCAGGTGACGCTGGGGACGATCGTCGCCAAGGGGTCGGCCCGGAAGGTCCGGTGTCTTCCGGAGGTGGGCGAGGACCGGGCCGGGGTGCTGGTGGGGTTCGCCGGTGGTGCGGCCGACGCCTTCGCCCTGCTGGAACGCTTCGAGGCGGCGCTCAAGGCCACCCCGGTCAACCTTCTCAAGGCCGCGGCCACCCTCGCCCGCGACTGGCGGACGGATCGGGCCCTGCGGCGTCTCGAGGCCATGATGATCGCGGCCGACCGCGGCCGGACGCTCGTCATCAGCGGTCAGGGGGATCTCATCGAACCGGACGACGGCATCGCGGCGATCGGTTCGGGCGGCGCGTACGCGCTCTCGGCCGCCCGGGCGCTGCGGCGGGCGACCGATCTCGACGCCACAACGGTCTGCCGGGAGGCGATGACCGTCGCGGGCGAGTTGTGCATCTACACCAACACCCAGCTCGTGGTCGAGTCGATTTCGTCATCCGTCGGGTGATCCGCCGGGTGATCCGTCCGGTGAGTCGTCGGTCGGGGTCGTCCCGGGATCACCATCGGGCGTCTCGCGTTCGCCGGTCTTCCGGTAGCGGGCGCGTCGCGCCGCGTACTCGGTGGGGGAGACAGGGAGGTCCATCGGCTCGCCCGCCCGATGCTGATCGTGGAGTCTGACCAGGAACGGCACGCACCACCGACACCCGGTACCGGCCCCGAGGCAGTCGGCGATCCGACTCGGCACCGGCGGATTCTCGCGGGCGATGTAGTTCCGCAGCTTGCGAAGGCTGACGTGGAAGCAGAGGCAGACGTGGTCGTCGGGGTCCATGCCCGCGGTCAACCGTCGCCCTCGTCCGCGACCGCGGTCGCCTCGGGCGGCGTCCACGGCCCGATGCCCTTGGTCTCGACCCGCCAGTCCATCTCGACCATCGGTCCGATGAACGGCGGGTTGTCGAAGGGGCCGGCCTCGAGGCGGCTCTCCATCACGCGGATGTCGGGAATGAACACCCCGTCGAGGAGGAAGACCGCGGGGCCGTCGTCCTCGGTCGGTCGGGGGCGATTGACGCGGTCCACCACGCGTCGCGGGACCGCGACCACGAACGCCTCGCCGACGGTGGCCGCGGTCTCGGGGTTCCACACCTGCACCTGAAGTCGGCCGTCGGAGGGGTTCACCACCGCCGAGTCGAGCACGAGCACCGGCCACTCGATCGGCGTCTTGAACGCGCGGTTCGCGGCCGAGGTCCACTTGCGAAGGTCACGAAGCCGGCGGACTCGTGCCGCCTCGTCGCGGCTCGAGCCGATCGACTCGATCTCGCCGTCCTCGACCGCCTTGGCGAACGCGGCCTTGATCTCGCGGATGACGCCCTCGACGCTCGCCTGCGGCGGCGCGGCGGCGGTCGTCGGCGATGACGGCGTGGCGGGGGACGGACCACCGGCCCGGACCGCGGCGAGTTCCTTCTCGAGCGACTCGATCCGGGCCAGCGCGGCGGCGAGGGCGGCTTCGAGATCCCGGACCTCCGCGGTCAGGCGCTCGTTCTCGCGGACGAGGTCGGCGTCGGTCACCTGCGCGGCGGCCGGCCGGGCGAGCACGACGGCGCCGACCAGCATGGCGAGGATCGAGGGGCGAAGGATCGACCGGGTCGTCTGGATCATCGATCGGGTCATGGACGGCGTCTCCGGAAGCTCTGAAACGAGCGGACCGAGGTGGCATCGGTCGGGTTCTGGGGTCATCTTCACGGGGATCGGCTCCGAGCACAAGGAATCAGGGATTCCGGACCGCGATGCGAGGCGGTCGCGGGCGGAGCCGAGGCTGCTATCCTCGACTCGTCGGGCGGTCGTCTGCGGTCGTCCGACCCCCCACCCGATCGGTCCCTCGAGGAGGTCCGGCCACGCCGGGCACGGCCCATGAACGACATCGAACGGTTGATCCGGATCGCCGGTCGTCGCTGGCGATTCGCCCGATTCGTCGAGACGCTGGTGGTCGGTTCGGAGTTCGCGCTGGCGGCCTTGCTGATGTGGGTGCTGGCCGCGAAGTCGGTGCCTTCCCTCCTCATTCCGATCTGGATCCCCATCGCGGGGGCGGCCTTCGTGGTCGTGGGACTCGCGTCGGTGCTCGCCTGGCGTTCCCATCGCGACCCGGTCGCGGTGGCGGTGGCCATCGACACCCGACTCGAGCTGCGAGATCGGATCTCGACCGCGTGGCAGCTTCGTCGTCGCGACGACCCGTTCGCGATGGCGGCGGTGGCCGACGCCGCCCGCATCGCGGGTGGGCCGGAACTGCGGACGCGGGTGGCGGCGGCGTTCCGCCCCGCGACGCCTTCGGGATGGTGGGTGGCACCGCTGCTGGGACTGGCGCTGCTCGGGGTGTGGACGGTCGTTCCGGCATCCGACCTCTTCGCCGCCTCGGTGGAGGAGGCGGGCCAGGTGGAGATGCAGCGGACCCGCGAGGAGGTTCGGGCGGAGATGGTGGAGATCGCCGAGGCGATCCAGGCCGACGAGGCGCTCGATGCCGAGATGAAGGACGCACTCTCCGAGATGCTCGCGGGGGCGATGCAGCCGAGTGAGGAGCAGGATGCGGGCGACCCTCGGGAGATCCGCCGCGAGGCGATCCGCGAGATCGGTGAACTGCAGCAGCGTCTGGAGGAGCTGCTCGACGGGGAGGAGGCGAGGCTCGACGAGGCGCTGCGCGACTCGCTGGCCGGACTCCGCACCGACGCGCTCGAGGACGCCGATGCGAAGGATCTCGGCGAGTCACTCGCCCGTGGCGACTTCGAGGCGGCGAAGGAGGCGTTCGATCGCCTTCGCGAGCGTCTCGGCGACGAGGGAACCGCTCCCGAGGAGGCGGCGGCGTTGGAGTCGCAGCTCGATGCGTTGGCGCAGGAACTCGAACGTCTCGCCTCCGATCGGAAGGCGTTGGAACAGGCGCTGCAACAGGCGGGGCTCGATGGCGATCTCGCGAGCGACCCCGAGGCGCTCCAGCAGGCGCTGGAGGCCGCGTCCGGGCTCAATGAGACGCAGCGACGCGCGCTTCAGGAGATGATCGAGTCGCAGCAGCAGTCCAGCGATGCCCTTCAGAATCTTTCCGAGGCGATGGAGAGCCTCGTCCGCCAAGGACAGCAGGGCCAGCAAGGTCAGCAGGGTCAGCAGGGCCAGCAGGGCCAGCAAGGTCAGCAGGGCCAGCAAGGCCAGCAGGGCGATCAAGGCCAGCAAGGCGATCAGATGCTGAGTCGGCTGGAGCAGATGCAGCAGATGCTCTCCTCGGCCCGGGCGGCACAGCAGCAGTGCCAGAACGCGGCGTCGAAGATGGGCTCCGGCCTCTCCGACTGGGCATCCTCGCTGCCGCAGAACGGTCAGGGGCAGGGCCAGGGTCAGGGCCAGGGGCAGGGCCAGGGCCAGGGCCAGGGCCAGGGGCAGGGCCAGGGTCAGGGTGGCATGGGCGGACGCGGGCAGGGATCCGGCGGCAACGCGCCGCTCGCACCGACCCCGACCCGGACCGTCGATCAGCGCGAGGAGGTCGAGAATCGCGGCGGCGACATCATCGCGCGGGAGCTCGTCGAGGGCGAGGTCGAGATCGGCGAACGCCGAGCGGCGCTCGCCCGGGTGGCCGAGCGGATCGCCCGTGGTGACGAGGAGGGCGTCGTGGACGATCCCGTGCCGCCGCACCTGCGGGATGTGCATCGCCACTACTTCGGTGAGGTCGAGAAGCGCATCAGGGCCGCGACCCGACCGGCGGGCACCGCGACCGAGAAGACCGAACCGAAGACCCCCGCGGAGCCTGAGCGGCCATGACCCTCGTGCCCCGGCTCGGCCGTCGGGTCGGGCGCATCATGGTCGCGCTCCTGATCGTCGGTCCGGCGCTGGTGGCCTGCGAAAACGACTCGGACTCGGCCCGCCGGGTGGTGGCGTACATCTCCGCGGATCCGCAGACCGCGACCCCCGTGCTGGAGGCGTTCGAGCGACGAACCGGCATCCGGGTCGATCCGCTCTTCGATACCGAGGCGACCAAGACCACCGGGCTTGCGGAGCGACTGCGTCGGGAGGCGTCGCGGCCGCGGGCGGATGTCTTCTGGAGTTCCGAGCCGTTCGCGGTGGAGCAGCTCGCCGCCGACGGGGTGCTCGCGCCGATCGCGCATCCGGACCTCGACTCGCATCCGGCGGCGTGGCGGCGGCACGACGATCGGTGGTTCGCCTTCGCCGGGCGGCCACGGGTGATCGCCTTCCGCCCCGACCGGATCGCGTCGGCCGATCTGCCCGCATCCTGGGCGGATCTCGCGGATCCCGCATGGCAGGACGAGATCGCGATGGCGGATCCGCGCTTCGGCACGACGCGGGGCCACGTCGGGGCGCTCGCCGCGGGGTGGGGGGAGCGCGTCTTCGAGTCGTGGCTCGACGGACTCGCCCGCAATCGCGTGCGGCTCCTGCCCGGCGGCAACGCCGCGACCGTGGACGCGGTGGTTCGCGGCGAGGTGCTGCTCGGACTGACCGACACCGACGACGTGCTCGCCGCGCGGCGGCAGGGACGGACGGTCGATGCGATTCGACCGCGTCATCTCGCCGACGACGACGCCGGTGGCGGGACGCTGGTCGTCCCCAACGCCGCGGGCGTCGTGGCGGGCGCCGCGCATCCCGACGCCGCGGCCGAGCTGGTCGCGTTCCTCGCCTCGGCCGAGGTGGAGCGGATGCTGCGGGCCTCGCCTGCGGCGCACCAGCCGCTCGCGCATCCCGAACTCCGCGCTGCGGCGGGCGGGGCGGACACCTTCGACGAACCCGATCCGTGGCGATGCTCGATCGAGGAGGTCGCCGCCGCGATGGACCCGGCGGTCG
>JAUIHC010000017.1 GCA_030432455.1 Phycisphaerae bacterium
GGCTTCGGCATCGCCGCGATCGCGGTCGTGTCGCTCGTCTGGACCGGCCGGTCCGCCGTCAACGGCATCCGCGCCTCGCTCGATCACGCCTCCGAGGCCGCGTGGGGCACGGCCAATGCCGCCATGGAGGGCGGCACCGAACTCGGCCTGCAGATGCGGGCGGTCAGCGACCTGCTCGCCTCCTCCGACGCCGACGACGCGGAGGTCCGCGCCACCGGCGCGGCCAGCGCCGAACTCTTCGACGCCGCTGTCGCCCACGGGCTGCTTCCCGAGGAGGTGGTCTCGCGGATGGAGGGCGAACGGGCCGCGTACGAGCGTGCGGTCGAGGACGTGCTCGCCGCCCATCGGTCGTTCACCGAGGCCCGGAACCGCTTCGACCGGAACACCGCCGCCTTCGTCGCCTTCGGTCGAGAGGTCGAGGAGATCGGCGACGGCCAGGTCGAGGCGATCGAGTCGGATCCCGAGGCGAGCTGGACCTGGAACGCCGGACTCGCCGAGATCTGGGAGGCCGCCGACGGGGGCATGGAGTCGAACATCGGTCTGCTGACCACGCTCTATCACCTCGAGCGCTTCCTCGCCGGAGCGGATGCCGCGTCGGCGCGGGCCGGCATCGACGAGGGGCTCGGCTTCCAGCAGGAGGCGACCGAAGGCATGCTGGGAACCGGGTTCTTCGATCTCCCGTGCCCCGACGCTCCCGAGGTGCTGGTGTCCGATCGGTACCGATCGATGTTCGAGACCTTCCAGCGCGATGTGCAGGCGGTGTGCGAATCCGGAACCCTCCGCATGGCGGCGCTGGATCGCTACGAGACCGCCGCGGCATCGCTGCTTGCGGTCGTGGAGGTCTTCGAGCAGGCGGGTGACCGGGCGATGGAGGCCGAGGTCGCGGCGACGCATGCCGCGGTCGCGTCGGCCTCGTGGCGACTGCTGGGCCTCGGGGGCTTCGGGATCCTCGTCTGCATCGGTGCGGCGATCGCGATCTCGCGGTCGATCGTGCGACCGCTGCAGGCCGTGCAGGGCGCGCTCGCGGAGATCGCGTCGGGCGACGGGGATCTGCGTCGTCGCCTCGATGACTCGCGTCACGACGAGCTCGGCTCGGTGGCGCGTCACTTCAACGCCTTCGCCGACAAGCTCGCAGCGAGCATCGAGGAGATCCGCGAGCAGGCGGAGGACCTCGGGGGCGGCGCGTCGCGGATCTCCGGATCGAGCGAGACGCTCGCCAACGACGCCGGGGCGCAGGCCGCCAGCGTGCAGCAGGTCTCGGCGTCGATGGAGGAACTGTCGGCCACCGTCGGGCGGACCGCCGAGCGCACGGATGTCGCGGTGCGGACCGCCGGCGAGGCGCAGCAGGACGCCGACGCGGGCGCGGCGCGGATGCGCGAGCTCGTCGAGGCGATGAACGGGATCCAGAGTTCGAGCGGCGAGATCGCCAGCATCATCCGCGTGATCGACGAGATCGCCTTCCAGACCAACCTGCTCGCCCTCAATGCCGCGGTCGAGGCCGCTCGGGCGGGCGAGGCGGGCCGGGGCTTCGCGGTCGTCGCCGAGGAGGTCCGGGCCCTGGCCCTGCGATCGGCGGAGGCCGCCCGCAGCACCTCGTCGCTGATCGAGGAGTCCAATCGCCGGGCCGAGACCGGCACCGGGCTCGTCGAGGGGGTCGAGGAGGTCTTCACCCGGATCGTCGAGGGCGCCCGGACCGTCGCCGAGCGGCTCGACGAGATCGCCCGGGACAACCGGGATCAGTCGGGGGCCATCCAGGAGATCACCTCGGCGATCCAGACCATCGACCGGTCGGTGCAGGGCAACGCCGCGGTGAGCGAGGAACTCGCCGCCGAGGTGCAGGACGCCGAAGCCAAGGTCGGCACCATCCGCACGGTGCTCTCCGGGTTCCGGACCCGGGCGGCCTGAGGGCCCCCGGGCCACGGACTCAGCCGGTGCGGCTCCGATGGATCCGCACGAGCGTCGGCACCAGCCAGTCGGCGAAGGCCGCCTTCGAGCACGGGCTCGAGGGCGGCCGTCGTTCATGGCCGTCGGGAAGCAGCAGGCGGCCGTCCACATCCGCGGCGTCCATCGTCTCCAGCGGATTGGCGATGATCGCGTGCAGACGCTTCCGGCCGAGTTTCTCCCGGGCCGAGGTCTCCAGTTCGCCCGCGGGTTCCAGCGCGAAGCCGACGCGGGTCCCGGGGTGGGGGATGTCCGCCAGACCGGCGAGGAGGTCGGGGACCGGCTCGAGATCGATGGTGACCGGGCCGTCGCGGCGTCGGCGCTTGGGTGGGTCGCCGGGACGGCGAATGGGGCGGTGATCGGCGACGGCCGCGGCCATCACGAGCAGGTCGTGGGCGGGCCAGCATTCCCGGAGTCTGGCGTCCAGTTCGGCGGCGGTCTGGAACCGAATGGCGTGCGGTTCGGATGGTCCGGTCCCCACATGGGGGTCGGCCACGCCCGGCCCGAGCAGAAGGGTCACCGGGAGATCGGACTCGTGGGCGGCCCGCGCGATCTCGAGTCCCATCCTTCCCGAGGAGCGGTTTCCGAGAAATCGGACCTCGTCCACGGGTTCCCAGGTCGGTCCCGCGGTCACCAGCAGTCTGGGGCGGTCGCCGACGGGCGGGTCGGAACCGGCGGGTGTGGCGGGGTGGGGCATGGGTCGATGATGGGTGATGGTTCGGGCGGTGTTTGCAGGACGGCACCGGCTCATCCATACTAGAAGACTGCGCTCGTTCCGATGTCCGGCCTTCGGCCGGAGCGGTTCGGGCGACGACCGGAGGCGGCGTGGCACGCCGCTCGACTCGACAGCACCGAAGCGGATCCCCTCCAGGGGGCTTCGCCTCAGATCGGAGCGCCGCGTGGCCAGGAAGGTTCGCAAGAAGCTGGGCGAGATCCTCGTCGAGGCAGGCATCGTCACCGAGGACGTGCTCGCGGAGTGCCAGACACTCGCGACGGAACGCGGCCGGAAGCTCGGCGAAGTCATCGTCGAGGAGGGCAAGGCCGGCGAGGTGGATGTCACTCGGGCCATCGCCACGCAGCAGGGCTTCGACTTCGTCGATCTGGATTCCGCCGAGGGCGCCGCCCAGGTGGACATGTCCCTCCTTCCCGAAGGCACGGTCCGCAAGCAGGGCGTGGTGCCGCTGACGCCCGCGGGCTCGGGACGGCTTCGGCTGGCGATCACCGATCCCACCGACCTCGACCGGCTCGACGGCCTCCGGTTCGCCATCACCGAGGAGTTCGAGGTCGTGGTCGCCCCGCCGAGTCAGGTGGCGGCCCTGCTGGGCGGCGAGGGGGCGACCGTCGGCGGCGCGTCCATCGACGTCACCCTCGACAAGTCGATCGACCGGTCGGTGGACAGTTCGGTGGACAGCTCGGTGGACGCGTCGATCGACATGGACGTCTCCGAGTCGGCGATCGTGAAGCTCGTGAACGGGTTCATCATCGACGCGGTCCGCGGCCGGGCGAGCGACATCCACGTCGAGCCCCGGGAGGATCGCGTCGAGCTCCGGTACCGCATCGACGGCGTCTGCCATGTGCAGCGGAAGCTCGAGAAGCGGAACCAGCAGGCGATCCTCGCCCGTCTCAAGCTCATGGCGGGCGTCAACATCGCCGAGAAGCGGGTGCCGCAGGACGGCCGCATCAAGCTGCCGATCGACGGCGAGCAGATCGACTTCCGTGTCTCGACCTGTCCGGCCTACTACGGCGAGAGCGTGGTGCTCCGCGTGCTCCGGCCCGACTCGGTGCGGATCGGTCTGACCAACATCGGCTTCGAGGAGGACAACCTCGAGGTCTTCAACAAGGTCATCCGCCGTCCCAACGGCATCTTCCTCGTCACCGGGCCGACCGGTTCGGGCAAGACGACCACGCTGTACTCGGCCCTGAACGTCCTCAACACGCCGAACCGGAAGATCATCACCGCCGAGGACCCGGTCGAATACAACTTCAACGGCATCAACCAGGTCCAGGTCCGCGACGGCATCGGCCTCACCTTCCCGATCATCCTCAAGGCGATGCTCCGGCAGGCGCCCAACGTGATCCTGGTCGGTGAGATCCGTGACCGCGAGGTCGGCGACATCGCCATTCAGGCCGCCCTCACCGGTCACCTCGTCTTCTCGACCCTGCACACCAACGACGCGCCGAGCGCGATCACGCGACTCGTGGACATGGGCATCAAGCCGTTCCTCGTCGCCAGTTCGATCCAGGCCATCATGGCCCAGCGACTGATCCGGGTCCTGTGTCCCAACTGCAAGCAGCCCGACGACAATCCCGACGGCAAGATGCTCCGGCTGGTCAACATCTCCTCCGAGGAGGTCGCGGCCGGCAACATCCATCGTCCGGTCGGCTGCACCAAGTGCAACGGGTCGGGCTTCAAGGGGCGTCAGGCGATCTTCGAGCTCATGGTGATGAACTCCGAGATCCGCGAGCTCGCCTTCGAGCGGGCCTCGATCTCGGCGATCCGTCAGGCCGCGATCCGCGGCGGCATGCGAAGCCTGCTCGGCGACGGCAAGGTCAAGATCCTCCGCGGGGTGACCACGCCCGCCGAAGTCGCCCGCTTCGCCCAGATCGAGGGCTTCGATCCCACGGAGATCGGCGCCGGCTGATTCTCGGGCTCTCGCCCTTCACCCTCTCCAGTCCACGTGCGGGCGCCGCTGTTCCGCCGCCCCTCATCCTGCAGGTTCAGAGTCATGTCCACCATCCAGATCGATCGTCTTCTCGACACCGTGGTCAAGCAGAGCTGCTCCGACCTTCACCTGACGGTGGGGCGGCCGCCGACCGTGCGTCTGCACGGCGGACTGCGGAACCTCCAGACCAAGACGCTGGAGAGCGACGACATGGTCGCGCTCATGAAGTCGGTGACTCCGGAGAAGAACCAGCAGGAGCTCCAGGAGATGGGCTCCACCGACTTCGGATTCGCCTACGGCGACGCGGCCCGCTTCCGGGTGTCGGTGTTCCGGCAGCGGGGCGACATCGCGATGGTGCTCCGCCTCATCCCGAACCGGCTGCTCACCTTCGAGCAGATCGGTCTCCCGTCGATCTGCAAGGAGTTGATCCGTCGGCCTCGCGGGCTCTTCATCGTCACCGGACCGACCGGCTCCGGCAAGACGACGTCGCTGGCCACGATGCTCGACTACATCAACATGAACCTCGATCGGCACATCATCACGACCGAGGACCCGATCGAGTACTACCACTATCACAAGAAGTCGATCGTCAACCAGCGGGAGCTGGGCACCGATGTCCCGACCTTCTCCGAGTCGCTGCGGCGGGCCCTTCGTCAGGATCCGGACGTGATTCTGGTGGGCGAAATGCGAGACCTCGAGACCATCGAGGCGGCCATCGCGGCGGCCGAGACGGGCCACCTCGTGTTCGCCACCCTTCACACGACCGGCGCGTCGGGCACGATCAACCGAATCATCGATGCGTTCCCGGTGGACCAGCAGGCGCAGGTGCGGGTCCAGCTCTCGGTCGCCCTCATCGCGGTCCTGAGCCAGCAGCTCCTCGCCCGGGTGGACAAGCCGGGCCGGGTGGCGGCCTACGAGTTCCTCGTGGTGACGCCCGCCATCTCGAACCTCATCCGCGAGAACAAGACATTCCGCATCGACTCGGCCATCCAGACCGGCAAGAAGTACGGCATGCAGCTTCTGGACGACCACCTCTGGTCGCTCTACCAGAAGGGCCTCATCTCGGCCGAGGAGATGGTGGACAAGGGCAAGGATGCGAACGATCTGACCCAGAAGGTCCATCGTTCGGGCGGCACCGTCGGCCGGACCGAGCTCGACCAGTCCGCCGACGAAGAGGCCAAGGCCTGACGAGCGCGTGAATCATCGCCGGTGGGCCTGAAGCCCGAATGTCGGCCATGGGGCTGATCCGGCAAATGCAGTTGTCGCACGAAAGGCAGCCTGAACACGCAGGCAACACGCTGGTGTTGATGTCGTATAGGCTCCTGTCCGATCGTGTTCCGCCGCCAGCCGCCGCGTGTGGCCGGGTTCGGGACAGCCTCCGCGAGCGTGAACGCGCGAGACCGCGAGACCGCGAGGCGGCGATCGGTGGTGCCGGCCGTGTCCACGATGGACCGGCGAGGCACCTCGTGCTGAGACGCCCCGATGGTCGGGGTGGATTCGTCCCCGGCAGGCGTCGGGGTTGGACGAACGCGACGATGGTCGCGGATCGAGTCTCGGAGCCACGCAGGCATGGCGAAGCTCAGCACCAGTGAACTCAAGGGTCGGAAGCTCGGCCGAGCGCTGACGAAGATGGGGAAGGTCACTCGTGAACAGGTTCACGAGGCGCTCGCCATCCAGCAACAGAACCCCGGTCGCAAGATCGGGCAGGTACTGATCGAGCTGGGCTACGTCACCGAGGCCGATGTCCAGGATGCCCTCGCGGGGCAGGCCGGCATCGATCGGATCACCCTGCGGGGTCGCGACATCACCGACGAGACGATCGCCGCGATCCCGCCGACCACCGCGGTCACCTACCAGATCGTCCCCGTGAAGTACGACCCGGCCAGCGGTGCGATCGCGGTCGCCATGAAGAGCCCCGACAACTTCGCCGCGGTGGACGACCTGCGGAACCTGCTCGGGTTCAAGAAGGTCAAGGCCGTCCTCGCCCCGCCCGACGAGATCGACGAGGTGCTCGCCGAGCGGTACGCCGCCAAGGGCAGCGGCTTCGGCGAGATCTACGCCGAGGCGGGCAAGTCGGCGGCGATCGCGGCGCTCGAGGGCCGCGGTGACTCGCTCGACATGGAGACCCTCTCCGAGGCGGCGGGCGACAACGCGATCGTCCAGCTCGTGCAGGAGACGCTGCTGATCGCGATCCGCGACAAGGCCTCCGACATCCACTTCGAGCCGTTCGAGGACGAGTTCCGCATCCGCTACCGCATCGACGGCGTGCTCTACGAGCTCTCGCCACCGGACAAGCGGCTCGCCCTTCCGATCGTCAGCCGTGTGAAGGTCATGGCCAAGCTCGACATCGCCGAGCGGCGTCTGCCGCAGGACGGCCGCATCGAGATGGACCTGCCCGGCATGTCGATCCCGATCGACCTCCGCGTGTCGGTGCTTCCGACGATGTTCGGCGAGTCGGTGGTGATGCGTGTGCTCGACCGATCGAACGTCCAGCTGAGCCTCGACCGGGTCGGGCTCCGCGACGACGATCTCGAGCGGGTGCGGGCCCTGATCGCGAAGCCGAACGGCATCGTGGTGGTCACCGGCCCGACCGGCTCGGGCAAGACGACCACGCTCTACGCGGCGCTCAACGAGCTCAACGAGCCCGAGGTGAAGATCCTCACCGCCGAGGACCCGGTCGAATACGACATCGACGGACTCGTGCAGTGCCAGGTCAACGTCGATCAGGAACTGACCTTCGCCCGGCTGCTCCGATCCTTCCTTCGACAGGACCCGGACATCATCCTGGTCGGCGAGATCCGCGATCTCGAGACCGCGCAGATCGCGATCCAGGCGTCGCTCACCGGCCACCTCGTGTTCTCGACCCTGCACACCAACGACGCCCCGAGCTCGATCCTTCGACTCGTGGATCTCGGCGTGGAGAGCTTCCTCCTCACCGCGACCATCGAGGCGATCGTGGCCCAGCGGCTCGTGCGTCGGATCTGCGGCAAGTGCAAGGAGGAGTACGTCCCGACCGAGGAGCAGCTCATGGAGCTCTCGCTGCTCCCCTCCGATGTCGAGGGCCGCACCTTCTATCGCGGTCGCGGGTGCGGCGAGTGCAACAACACCGGCTACAAGGGCCGGATGGCGCTCTTCGAGATCATGGCGATGGACGACACCCTGCGCGATCTGGTGATGACGCAGGCGTCCACCGCGGTCCTGCGGGCCGAGGCGCGTCGCCGCGGCATGCGGACGCTCCGCGAATCGGGTCTGCTCGCCATCTACGAGAGCCAGACCACGATCGACGAGGTGGTCCGCGAGACCATCACCGAGGAATGACCCCGCGGCCGGGAGCGGATTCGCTCCCGGTCGCCTTCCATCTCCGCGTCGGTCGCAAGCGGCCGACCTTCCCGGCCGGGAAGCCCGGCCGACCGTCAGCGACACCGGCTCGCGAGCCGGCGAGGATCCCGAGATGCCGACCTTTCAGTACGAAGCCGTCAACACCGCGGGCAAGGCCGAGAAGGGTGTGATCGAGGCGTCGAGCCGCGAGGACGCCCAGGCCCAGCTCAAGAGCCAGGGCTTCTTCCCGACCTCGGTCGAGGAATCGAAGCTCAAGGGCCGCGCCGCCAAGGCGGAGAAGAGCAAGGGCAAGGGCAAGGCCCCGAAGGCCGCGAAGGGCGGCAAGAAGAAGAAGGGCCTGAGCCTCAGCATCGGCAAGGTCAACACCAAGAAGATGACGACCTTCACCCGCCAGCTCTCGACGCTGCAGGATGCGGGTCTGCCGCTGCTCCGATCGATCCAGATCCTGGAGAGCCAGCAGCGGCCCGGCAAGCTCAAGAGCGTGCTCGGGGATGTCGCCGAGGATGTCGAGTCGGGATCGGCCCTCTCCGAGGCGATGGCGAAGCATCCCAAGGCGTTCGACCGGCTCTACTCCAAGATGGTGGCGGCGGGCGAGGTCGGCGGTGTGCTCGACATCATCCTCCAGCGTCTGGCCGACTTCATGGAGAAGGGCGAGCGGCTGAAGCGACGCATCAAGGGTGCCCTGATCTACCCCGCGGTGGTCATCTCGATCGCGGTGCTGATCGTGACCGGCATCATGTACTTCGTGATCCCGAAGTTCCAGGAGATCTTCAACGACTTCGACGTCGAACTGCCGGGTCTCACGCTCTGGCTCGTCGATGCCTCGAAGTGGGTGGCGGGCAACGCCAGCGAGGATCAGGCGGTGCCCGGGGCGGTGTGGATCCTGCTGTCGCCGTTCCTGCTGTTCGCGCTGTACAAGCTCATACGCGTGACGGGGCCAGGCAAGGCCGCCACCGACGTGGTCTTCTCGCGGCTTCCGGTGCTCGGCAACCTGATACGCAAGACCTCGATCGCCCGCTTCACTCGGACGCTCGGCACCCTCATCAGTGCCGGTGTGCCGATCCTCGAGGCGATCCTGATCACCCGCGACACCTCGGGCAACTACATCTACGAGAAGGCGCTCACCAAGGTCCACGACTCGATCCGCGACGGCGAGACCTTCGCGGGTCCGCTCCGCGAGGCGAAGGTCTGCGACCCGATCGTGGTGAACATGATCGACGTCGGCGAGGAGACCGGCGACCTCGACATCATGCTCATGAAGATCGCCGACAACTACGACGAGGAGGTGGACGTCGCGGTCGCCTCGCTCCTCTCGCTGCTCGAGCCGTTCATGGTCGTGATCCTCGGCGGCATCGTCGGCGCGATCGTGCTCGCGCTCTTCCTTCCGCTCGTCAAGATGATCGAGTCGGTCTCGCAGTCCAAGTGATCACCGCGGGGTCCGTCTCCTCGCCGATCCGGTCCGCACCGGGTCGGGAAGGGGACGGCCGACGCCCGGAGGACCTCATGTCCACCGACGCCCTCACCATCCACGAGCGACCCCGCCGCCGACGCGTCGGCTTCACCGTGGTCGAGATGCTCGTGACCCTCGCGATCATCATCACGCTGGTCGGCATCCTCGTGGTCGGGCTCACCCAGGCCTCCGGCGCCGCCCAGCGGGCCCAGACCAAGTTCCTCATGAACTCGATGGCCGCCGGGTTCGTCCAGTTCAAGGGCGACCACGGCTATGTGCCGCCGGTACTCGGAAGCCTCTCCGACTGGGGTGCCACGGGCACGCCGGACACCTTCGCGGGCTGGTCGCGGGATGTCATCGGGTCGCCGTTCTGCAACAGCTGCCCCAACCTCGCCAACCGACAGCGGTGGTACTCGATCACGACCGCCGCCGAGTACCTGCTCGGCTACGGCAACCGGACCGGCGACGGCTACGGCATCGTCGGCGACATCACCCAGGTCAGCCCCAACGCCCCGGGCTATCTCGAATCGCCGCCGCTCGGCTACCGGGCGCCCGGCGCCGACGGGGCCTGGGGAGCCGTCCTGAATCCGCGGCCGCAGTACGCCTCGCTGCCCGGCACCTACGCGGCCCGCAACCCCGGCAACGCCGGACTGCCGTTCGTCCAGAATCCCGCCACGGGTGGCGGCGCGGCCAACGACATCCGCGTCCGCGGTCGCATCTACGGTCCGTACCTCGAACTCAAGGATGCGAACCTCCTCGGCGGCCTGCGGCCCGACGGCTCGATCGCCCGGCCCGAGGACGACGATTACGAGATTCGACCGAAGGTGATCCTCGATTATTGGGGAACGCCGATCCGCTACTACCGACGGCCGTATGCAGGACTCGACCCCGCGGCGGACATTCCGCGGGACATGTCGCTCGCCGAGGTCTTCGCCCTGCGGCCCTGGGAGTTCGAGGTCGGTGAGACCGCGGATGCGCTGCCCGATGCCGACGGCGACACCGCCACCACCCCGGGTCTCAAGGCCGCGGAGTTCGCGCTGATGAGCGAGGGGCCGGACCGCCGGACCACCAACGATCGGCGACGCGACGCCGACGAGTACAACGCCGACACGCTCGTGGAGCTCGGACCATGACCATCTCCTCCGTCCGCCTGCATCGCCCGAGCGTCCGGGCCCGGGGCTTCACGCTCGTCGAACTCGTGGTGGTGATCGGCATCATCATCGCGCTGCTCTCGCTCGTACTCGCGGTGAGCACGCTGCTCATCCAGCAGAACGAGGGCCGACAGCTCGAGTCCGCGTTCGCGAACCTCGAGACCGCGATCATCGAGTACGAGCAGGCGGTGGGGCGGCCGATGACCTTCCAGGCGTATCGCGAACCGGTGGGGGCGTACGACATTCCCGCCAACCCGCAGTTCGGCATCAGCGGGCTCGAAGGGCAGTACAACGCGGGTGGGTCGAGCACCACCATCAATCAGGGCGTGCTCTGCTCCTGCAGCTCGAACAACGACACGCACGGCTGGGAGAAGTACGTCGTCCAGCTCATGAACCTGCTGGTGCGGACCCAGTCGGCCGAGGAGATCATCGCCCGCCTCGATCCCGCGCTCTTCGTGCCGGTCCGCCTGAGCAACGGCCAGCCGCTTCCGAGCAACCAGTCGCTCTCGACCCTCGTCGATCCCTGGGGCAGCGCGGTCGCGGTGGTGATGCCCGGACGACAGTGGCGGGAGAGCGACGCCGGCACCTTCCAACAGGACGCCGACGGCACCATCCGCACCCGCATGGAGGAGAAGGCCGGCATCTGTCGCAACGGCAAGGTGCTCTTCGTGAGCGCCGGGCCCGACGGCGACCTTGGTTGCCTCTCCTGCGCCGGCGGCAACTCGCCCCGGTACGAGGCGAGCCTCGACAACATCTACTCCTACGAGCCGGGAAACCCCTGATGACGCGAACTCGCCGACATCTCCGGTCCGGCCGTCGTCCGGCGTTCACCATCGTCGAACTGCTGGTGGTGATGGGGATCCTCATCCTGCTCGCGGTGCTGACCGGCATCAGCGTCAGCGGCGTCAGTCGCGAGGCGCGGCTGAGCTCGGGGGTCAACCAGGTCGTGGCCGCGCTGGGCACCGCCCGATCGTTCGCCATCCAGAACAACGCCACGGTCATGGTGACCTTCACGGTCAATGTCGATCCGGCCCAGCTCGGTCAGGGCGAGATCGTCGAGATCGTGCTGGGCAAGGCGTCGGGCGAACTCTCGACCCGCTACGGCTCGAATCAGTGGTACGACGAGCGGTATGTCCCGGTGCCGGGGCTTCCCGCGGTCGAACTTCCTCGCGGCATCAAGGTGGCCGGTCCGCTCAACACCGCGTACAACGGGGCGCCGGGCGGGTGGGGCGACGGCGACGATCTCTGGGTCAGTCAGCCGGGTGGTCGCTGGCGTCTCGCCGACGACTGGAACGGCGACGGCGTGCCCGAGGCGGTGACCGACGAGATCGGCCGCCAGATCTGCATCATCTTCGCGCCCGACGGCACGATGGTCACCCGCAATGTGCAGGGCGCGGGCGGCTCGGGGGCGGTGGTCTGGCCGTACCTCGACTCCGATCGCAACCGCACGCCGATCATCATCAACCACAACGGCTACGGCGGCGTGCTGCAGTATGTGGCGTACGACGCGGTGGGCGACGAGGTGGACAACCATCCCGTCCAGTGGCTCGCGGTCTACGACGACGAGGCGCTCCGCACGGCGCGGGGCGACTCGAACTGGGGCGGCGAGAACGGCGAGGACATCCGCAACAGCGAGATCACCGCCTGGGTCGAGCAGTTCGGGGTGCCCATCTTCTTCAACCGGTACACCGGGGTCGCGGAGGTCTCCAAGCCATGATGATCACCGCACCTCTTCATCCGGGGGCGAGGTCCCCGCGGCGAGCTCGTCGCGGCTTCTCGCTCATCGAGCTCCTGCTGGCGATCTTCATCCTCGGGGTGGGGATCATCTCGGTGGCCGCGGTCTTCCCCGCGGGCATCATCCAGCAGCGACGCACGCAGGACGATGTCTTCGGTCCCGTGATCGCCGAAGCCGCGATGGCGACCATCCGGTCCAAGCTCACCCAGTCGGACTTCGGCACCTTCGAGGAGTTCGGGATCTTCGGCCCCGCGCCGTTCGCCGGACTCGACCAGACCTTTCCCGACAGCTGGCTCGATCCCGGCGATGCGTACACCCAGCCCGGTGACTGGCCGTGGCTGCGGCCCTCGACCGCCGCGGTGCCGGTGTCCGCCTCGCCCGCGGACCGCTCGTACGCGGGCGACATCGACGTCTTCAGCGCCCGGGTCGCGCGGGCCAGTCCGCTGGTGAGCGAGGACTATCCCGCCTCGATGCAGTGGGACGCGGCGTGGCGGACCACGGAGTTCTCGCTCTTCGGCGGGGCGTTCCCGGTCTTCGGGCAGACCCACCCCCAGGGCGGCGGTGGCGGCGCCGACGCGGGCGCGTTCCTGTTCGGGATCCCCTTCAGCCGCGCGAAGTTCGACTTCTTCGGCAACGGCGAGGATCCGCTGGTCACCATCACCCAGGAGGAGCGGTTCTGGCCCGCAGGCACCGGCTTCGGCCCGGGGCTCGAGCGTCCGCAGTACGCGTGGGACTGCATGTTCCGCCGCTTCCAGGGCCGCGTGCAGATCGCGATCTTCGTCTACCGCGTGAACGCCGGAAACACCCCGGGCGGGTACGCGGTGTGTCAGGACGCCGGCTCCAACAGCCAGCCGCGGCAGAACACCCGTCCCCCGATGCCCGCCCGCGTGGACTTCATCGCGAACGTCGGCGGCGTCAACTACCGCACGCTCACGCCCGCGGGCGCCGACTCGACGCCGAACGACATCGATCTCAACGACGCCAACCGCAATGTCGTGCTCGGCACCAACCCCGACTTCGCCTCGCCCGGCAATCTGATCGCCCTCGATCCGTACTTCGAGGGCTGGCAGTCGCCGGGGCAGTGGATGCTCGATCCGTACGGACGCATCCATCGCGTCGTGCAGGGCCGTCGCAACAAGCGGCAGGGACCGGTGCGACTCTCCCGCCCGATCCCCACCCAGAACCCGACGACGGCCCTCTACAACCCGTCGGTGCAGGGTGGGAACTACGGCACCTGGCAGGCCCGGGTCGACGAGGTGCGGTCGATCTGGTTCATCCCGCCCGCCGACCGCCGCGGCATCGGACTCGAGCCCGTCTATGTCACCGTGAGGGACCTGTGATGACCGATCACGTCCACGCGTCCGCACGCACGGCCCCGCGCCGCGGCGGCTTCACCCTCACCGAACTTCTCGTCGCGGTGGTGGTGCTGCTGGTCATCATCCTCGCGGTCGGTCGGATCTTCGGCACCGCGAGCCAGGTGGTGAAGAACGGCGAGGCGACCGCGAACATCCTGCAGGAGGTCGCGGCGGTCGAGCAGCTCATGCGGAACGACCTCGCCCGGATCTCCGACGAAGGGTTTCTCGTGGTGCAGTGCATCGCGGTCCGCAACGATGTGAGCGCCCAGCTTCTCGACCCGACCCTTCCACCCGACCACATCTTTCGCTGCGACCAGATCGCCTTCGTCGCCGACGACCTCGCGATCAGTCGGCAGACCCAGTCGATGGGGCAGTTCATCGAGAACGGGGTGGACGGTCAGGGCTTCGTGGACTACCTCGGGCAGACGCTGCCGACCCCGCAATCGACCGCGAGCGTGCTCTACTACGGTCACGGGCTCCAGTTCCCGTACCTCCCGCAGAACCTCGGTTTCGCGGCCGATCCGCTCTGGCCCTCCAACGGCGGCCCGGCGCTCCAGCCGTGGTTCCGCCCGGCGCCGGGACAGGATCGCATCGAACTCCAGCGCTGGCCGCAGGGCACCTCCGCGCCCGGCAGCTACAACGGCACCCAGCCGCCCGCCCCGGAGTGGACGCTCGCTCGACAGGAGACGCTGCTCGCCGACGACTACGACGCCGCCGCCGACCACTACATGTCCAAGCGGACGGGGACCGGGGTCTACCGCAACGCGGCCCAGAACTTCTTCGACGATGCGATGCGATCCGGCCGGGTCGATGTCCTGTCCAACGACATCGGACGACTCCGCGACGCGATTCGCGCTGCGGGGCCGCAGGGGCTGGCCGATGTCCTCTTCAACTACCGGCCGCGTGCCGAGAAGCGTCCACCGACGCTCGAGAAGAGCGATGTCCTGCTCACCACGAACGTCCTCGGCATGAACTGCTCCGACTTGGTGGTGGACTGGACCTGGTCGGACGGCGTCGGGCGTGAACTGGAACTCGACCTGGATCCGTCCCGCAACCTCAAGGGTGCGATCCGCGGCGTCTCGCATCGCGGCGGCGTCCGACCCGGGGTCGGCGGCGAGTCGGGCACCGTCATCGAGGCCGCGGGTCGCATGCCGTGGTTCGGTCTCGGCTCCCAGTTCGGCAATCCGAACCTCGAAGTGACCACCGCCTCCTCGCTGGTCGGTCAGGGGTTCTACACCGAGCCCGTCCGCTTCCACGCGCCAATCGCGTACGACCCCAACAACGGGATCTTCGGTGGCGGACCGCCCGCCATCGCGCCGTTCGGCTCCGGCTCCTCCACGATTCCGCAGGTGCTCCCGACCGTCGAGGGGAGCGGCGTGGTCCAGCTCGGACCGGGCATCTGGCGGTACCGGGCCGTCTTCGGCCTCAACGGCAAGGAGCCGTTCGTCCGGGACGGCGAGAACCGGCCCATGACGACCGCTGCGGTCACCGGCGGGGAGCCGTGGCCCGTCTATCGCACCGACTACACGCCGTGGCCCTCGGCCCTGCGCATCACCGCGACCTTCCACGATCCGCAGGGCGCGATCGAGGGCGGCCGCACCCTGCAGTTCACCATCCCGCTCCCCCAGAGGGTGCAGGATCTTCCGGAGGGCTGAGCATGACGCCGATCGCCTCCCGACATCGTCGTTCGTCCACCAACCGCCGCGGCAACACGCTGGTGCTGGTGACCGCCATCCTCGTGCTGCTGGTCATCATCGCGACCGCGTACATCAGTCGGACGCAGGGGGGGCGGGTGATCGCCGCCGCGCAGCGGAAGGCCATCGATCGCGAGGATCGCGCCGAGGTCGCGGTCGGCGTGGTCGCCCGCGAGCTCGCCGACGGCCTCTTTCCGAGACTCGTCGATCCGTCCGACCCCGGCGTCGCCAACGGACTCGCGGCGACCTCCTCGACCCCCCGCATTTCGCGGCCGTTCTGGAACGGCCAGAAGCTCGACCGCTACATGGTCGATCCTCAGGTGAACAACGCCGGGGCACCGCTCGCGCCGTACAACCACGCGCCGTACGAGACCCGGCCGTGGACCAACTGGCCGGACAGCGGAGGAGCCGATGTGCCTTTCGGACCCGGGGCCGGCAATGGCCGCCTCTTCGACGGGTTCAGTCTGAGCATCGGCGACGACAATCCGGTGGGCAACCCGGGCTTCGGGGACAGCCGCTGG
>JAUIHC010000018.1 GCA_030432455.1 Phycisphaerae bacterium
GGAACGAGCGGTTCGGTATCTCGGCGATCTTGATCTGGAAGCCTTCATGCAAGAGGATGCCGTCATCGATGGTGTGGCGATGTGCTTGCTTCGAATCGGGGAATCGGTCGCACGACTCCGGGACACAGGTGCGGAGTTGCACGGCGATCTTCCCTGGGAAGCGATGATCGGGATGCGGAACACGATCGCGCATGGCTACCACCGGCTCTCTTTGCGGATCCTCTACCGGGTGGTTCGTCAGGATCTGCCTCCGGTCATCGAGCATGTTCGGAACCTGATCGAGGACCCTGATGGGGGTGGCAGCCGAGCGACCACATGAAGACCGGGCCGCGTTCGATGGGAAGGATCGAACGCGGCCCGCGTGGTCGGCCATGGAATGTGCAACGAACGATCGAAAGATCAACCGCCCGGACAGGCCCCCCAACTTCCGAGCAGGATGCCGAGATCGGCGGCATCGACATTGCCGTCCTGGTTGAGGTCGGCGGCGGGGAACTGCGAGGCATCGCCCCAGACGGCGAGGAGGATGCCGAGATCGGCGGCGTTGACCTGATCGTCCTTGGTGAGGTTGCCGGGGCAGGCTGCGCAATCAGTCCCGTTCTCGCAGCAGTCGGGCACGAAGGATCCGTCGATGTCTTCCAATGTGCCGTCACTGATCTGATCGAGATCGGCGACGCCGTCGCCGTTGCAGTCGCCGTCGTACAGCCGGACTTGGTCGAGTTGGGGGTTGCCGGAGCCAGTCTGGTCCTGCGGACTGAACAGGTGAATCCGGGTCTCGGCATCGGACGCCTCGAACGTCATCGCGATCGTCTCCCACGCCGGAACCGAGCTGCTTGGCGTGTGATAAGTAGTGATGCCGTCGATCTCGACCCCGATGTCATCCTGACCGTTATTGGTGCCCCGGAAGTCGAAGATAAGGGTGTAAGTCGTGCCAGCGGTCGTCGCGACATCTTGGCGAACGCCGCCGTTGTTGTTGCAAGACTCACACACGGATCCCTTGAGGTCGAGATAGCGGAATCCGTCCGTCGCGGGGGGCCAACCATCCGGGCATCCAGGACTTCGGTCATACCAGTCAATCCGCAAAGAACCACCAGTGACGGTCCAACCGGTGATCGTCGTGGAGCCACTGGAGAGAACTCGCTTGCAGGGACCATTGTTCCCTCCGATCCAGCCCTCTTCGAAACTTCCATTCGTGATGAGGTTCGGGAGTTCGACGGCGCACGCCAGGTTGGCAGAGATCGCAGTCACGCTCGCGAGGACTACGGTGGACTTCATGTCTTCAACTCCATCTCCCGCACTCGATGACGCGGGCATGTCCGGGTCGGACGGGGGGCGTTCCTCGGTCGTGCCCGGAACCGCTCCGGGATCGGGTCGGAGTGCTGCGATCACAGCGACTCCGGCGAGGGCGATGAACGACGCGGCGGCGACCCGGGGGCCGCGGCGTCGGGGTGAACGGGTGGGGGTGGTCACGACCGGTGAGAGATCGAGGCGTGCGTCGCGGGCGGCGTGAAGCGCGGCGGCGCACGCGTTCGCGTCGGCGGGGCGATCGGTCGGCGTCTTCGCGAGGCATCGTGCGATAAGGTCGCGGACCGATTCGGGCGTGTCCGAAGCGATCGGTCCGACCATCCCTCGCGGCGGCACGTAGCGGATCGCCTGGGCCGCGGACAGCAGGGTGTCGCCGATGGCGTAGGGCAGCCGGTCGGTGAGCAGTCGATAGGCAATGACGCCGATCGCGTACACATCGGTCGCGGGCGAGATCGGGCCGAGGGAGGCGTCGACCTGTTCCGGGGCCATGTACGCGGGCGTGCCGACGAGGTCGCCTTCGCGGGTTCGATCGATCGAGAGCGTCGGGCCGTCGGCGCCGAGACCGTGCAGACGGGCGATGCCGAAGTCGATCACCCGCACGCGACCGTCCCGGCCGACCAGCACGTTGGACGGCTTGAGGTCGCGATGCACGATGCCGGCTCGATGGGCCGCGGCCACCGCGTCCGCGAGTTGCGCGACCAGATCCAGAATCGTGTCGATGCGATCGGGACCAGCGGGGAGATCGAGGACGAACTCGGTGATCGGGCTTGCGCCGACGACGAGTTCGGTGGCGATCCAGGGATCCGATTGGGGATCCGATTGGGGATCAGGCTGTTGGTCGGCCTGTTGATCCAGGTGGACATCCGGCGTCGCACCCGGGTCAAGGTCCGCGTCGATCTCCCGCACGACGCCCGGATGATCGACCGCTCGAAGGGCCCGCAACTCATCCCGGAAGCGGGCGAGTTTCTCCGGGGTCGCGCGGGCTCGGTCGAGGATCTTGATCGCGACCGCCCCGTCGGCCGAGTCGGATGAGTCGATCGGGCATCCTTCATACACGCGACCGGAACCACCTTCGCCGAGCACCCGGGTCAGTCGCCATCGGCGTCCATGACCGACGATCACCCGTCCCAGTCGCGGATCCCGCGTCCAGTCCGCCTCGCCGGGATCCTGAGTCTCGTCGGCGTCGAGCCGGTCGAGCAGGGTCCGGACCTCGGCGACGACCGCCGCGGCCGCATCGCTCGCCCGCAGCAGGTGCTCGCGGGCGTGATCGTCAAGACCGAGGGCCGACTCGAAGAGATCGCGGACCGCTCGGTCGTCACTGCGGTGACGGTCACGGTCGGCGGTCCCCTCATCGGTGGGGGTCGGGTTTGACTCGTCCAGCGTCGGCAACGATGCTCTCCGTCATCGATCCCGTGGCGGAATCGGACGACGGAGCGGCAGACGATGTCGAGCATTTCTTCGAGTTCGTCGGAGGACGGCCCGTTTCGCGGGCTGACGGCTGTGCTGCGGGCGGTCGCCGCCGGGGATCGAGTGGCGGTGTCGCATCTCTGGTCGCTGGTGCACGCGGATGTCCGGCAGATGGCGGCGACCGTGCTCCGTGGCGAACGGATCAGCGACGGCATGGCGCCGACCGTCCTCGTGCATGAGGCGTGGCTCAGACTTCATGGCGGCGATTCGACCCCCGCGTTCGAGAATCGTCGGCACTTCTTCGGCGCGGTCGCGACGACGATGCGCCGGGTGCTCGTCGACCACGCCCGGGCCCGAAAGGCGGCCAAGCGGGGCGGCGGTGCGCGGGCGGTGCCGCTGCGCATCGTGGACGGTGAACTGGCGGATGCTGGCGGTACCGATCCGGTGATGCTCGAGGACGTCATGATCGCGCTCGAGGCGCTGTCCACGAGATTCCCCCGGGCCGCCGAAGTCGCCCGGCTTCGCTACCTGCTCGGACTCGACACCGGAGTCGTCGCCGGACTCCTCGACATCGCGCCACGGACGGTGCGGGCCGACTGGACCTTCGCGAGGGCGTGGTTGCGGCGGGCGATCGAGGGGTGAGGCCCGGTCTGACGGATCCCGATTATCAGACATGAGCCATCTCGCTTCGGAAGCGAAGTCCCTCGCCGCATCTCGACCTCCGCTCGATCTCCCCGAACTTCCGCACCGAGGCTCGGTCGGCGACCGGTCTGTGGGTACCCTCAGGGCTCCGGTCTTTCACCCCCATCGCGGCCTTTCCGAGGCATCCAGAGATGACGCTCACGCACCTCGCCGCCCGCGCGGCGCTTCTGTTCACGCTCGGCGCGACCTCCGCGTCGGCCCTTGCCCAGGTCCCCGGTCCGAAGGCCGAGCGTCCGTGGCAACATGACGACGGGACCATCGAGTTCCGAGGTCGCAAGTTCGACTCGTGGAAGGCCTACCACGCGTCGGATCTCTTCGACCCCGCCGCCAAGTGCGGTACCCCGACCCCCGCACTCGACGACGACGGCAACCCGCTCGGGCACTTCCGCGGGATCGATCCCGGTGACTGCGCGTACACCTCGACCACGATCAACCCCGCCTACGACCCGTCGGTCGACACGCTGCAGGTCCGCTGCGTGGTGCACGTGATCATGAACGACGCGGGCACGCAGGGCTTCCTCGACGAGGCGGCGGTCGTGAGCGGCATCCGCATCCTCAACGAGGACTTCAACGCCCTCGCGGGCACGCCCGGCGCTCCGGGCACCTTCGCCAACATCGAGTTCGTGCTCGCCTCCGAGGATCCCGACGGCAACCCGACCACCGGCATCACCTATTCGAACAACACCACCTGGTACAACGACGGCGGGCAGTACTGGAACAGCCTCGCCTGGGACCCGAACACCTACCTCAACATCTACACGAACACCGCGGGCGGCTTCCTCGGCTACGTCTCCGACTTCCCGAGCGTGCCCGGCTTCCCCGGGTCGCTGGAGGATCGCGTGGTGGTGCTCTGGGAGTCGTACGGTGACGACGCCCCGTACGGACCGCCGTACAACCTCGGTCGCACGCTGACCCACGAAGTCGGCCACTACTGCGGCCTCTTCCACACCTTCCAGGGCGGCTGCGGCTCCGCGGCGTGCTACACCAGCGGCGACCTCATCTGCGACACCAACGCCGAGAGCGGCCCGAACTTCTCGTGCTCGGGCGGCGCTCCCAGTTCCTGCGGCTCGGTCGATCCGATCGAGAACTACATGGACTACTCCGACGACGCGTGCATGAACCAGTTCACGCCGGAGCAGATCAACCGCGCCCGCTGCTCGCTCTTCAACTACCGACCGCTGATCTTCGATCTCGGCGGCAGCTGCTCGACCGGCGAGCCCGGCTTCGGGTCACCCGCAGTGCAGCCCGACACCACGATCGCCGTGGTCCTCGAGGACTGCGACCTGAACATCGGTGACGATGCGATCGAGACCGCCGAGGTCCGCGTCTACAGCGATCTCGATTCCACCGGGTTCACCGTTCAGCTGACCGAGAACGATCCCGACAGCGGCGTGTTCGAGGCGACCATCGCCATCTCGTCGAGCGGCGGGTCCGGCGTGCTGCTCGCCCCCGAAGGCAGCGTCATCTACGCGGAGTACCTCGACGCCCTCGATGCCGACGGCAACGCCGACGTGCTGTTCACCGGCTCGGCGGTGGTCGATGGATCGCTCGCCGCTCCGACCGTGACCGCGGGCGACTTCGGCGCCAGCACCGCGACCGTGACCGTCTCCTCGAACTTCGAGCCGCTGAGTTCGACGGTCCGCTGGGGTACCTCGTGCAACGCGCTCGTGAACTCGATCGGTCCGTCGCCCTTCGCGTTCGACAACAGCTTCCAACTGAACGGACTCGTGGACGGCACGACCTACCACTACAAGGTGGACTGCCGCGACGAGGCGGGCAACACCGCGACCTTCCCGTCCTCGGGCTGCTACGAGTTCACCTTCGAGGCGCTGCCGTTCTTCGCCGAGCAGTTCACCGCGGGCGTCGATCTCGATCAGACGGTGCTCACCTTCGTGAACATCGGGGGCACCGACGGATTCGCCGGTTGTGCGGAGCCTCTGGCGATCCTCCCCGTCGATCCCTCGGGCGGCACGAATCTTGGTCTCGGTGACGACGCCGCGGCGAGCGTCTCGCTGCCCTTCGCCTTCCCGTTCTACGGATCGACCTACACCTCGATGAGCGTGTGCAGCAACGGCTTCATCGTCTTCGGCGGTTCCGACACCGCGTATCAGGAGTCGCTCGAGGCCCACTTCGACCTGCCGCGGATCTCGGCCCTCTGGGACGACCTCAACCCCTCCGCGGGTGGGAGCGTGACCTCGAAGGTCGTGCCCGGCGCGGTCGCCATCACCTGGCAGGGCGTGTTCGAGTACGGCACCAGCAGCCCGAACACCTTCCAGATCGTGCTCCGCGACAATGGCGACATCCAGATCGCCTGGGACGGGATCACCGTTGCGGACGCGATCGTCGGTCTCTCGGACGGCAATGGGCTCGACGCGACCTTCGAGCCCGCCGATCTCTCGACGCAGGCCGCGGGGTGTCTGCCGCGTCCGCCGTCGGTCTCGGATCTGGTGTACACCGCCCAGCCCGGCTCGCCGATCGACATCTCGCTGGTCGGCAGCGACGACGGGACGCCCAAGCCGTTCGTCTTCGATGTGCGGTCGCTCCCCTCGGGCGGCGTTCTCCGCGACCTCGGCACCAACGCGGTGATCACCTCGGCCCCGTACGTGGTGTCCACCACCGTGGCGCCGCAACTCCGCTTCGAACCCTCGGGCTCGAACGAGTTCGCGACCTCGTTCCTCTACGGCGCCGACGATGGCGGCCGGGCTCCCAACGGTGGCCCGTCCGACGACGCGACCGTGGACATCGTCATCTCGGTCGGCCCGCAGCCGATCGTCGAGTGGACGATGGACGCCGATCCGGGATTCACGCTTGCAGGGGACTGGGCGTACGGATCGCCGACCGGCGGCAGCGGCGACCCCAACGGCGGGGCCACCGGCAGCAACGTGCTCGGCTACGCCCTGAACGGCGACTACGCCAACGACCTCGCGCAGACCCATGCGACCTCACCCTCGGTGGACTGCTCCGCGGCGACGGAGACCACCCTCCGCTTCAAGCGATGGCTCGGGGTCGAGAGTGCGACCTACGACCACGCATCGATCTCGGTGTCCGGTGACGGCGGCGCGACCTGGTCGCTCGTCTGGGACCACACCGGTGGATCGCTCGAGGAGACCAGCTGGAGCGACCAGTCGTACGACATCTCCGGGGTCGCCGACGGTGCGTCCGATGTCCGCATCCGCTTCACCATGGGCACCACCGACGGATCGGTCACCTACTGCGGCTGGAATCTCGACGACATCGTCATCGAGGGCATCCTGCAGAGTGCCGGGGTGCCGGGCGATCTCAACGGCGACGGCATCGTCAACGGTGCCGACATGGGGCTGCTCCTCGCGGCGTGGGGCTCGTGCTCGGGCTGCGACGCCGATCTCAACGGTGACGGCATCGTCAACGGTGCCGACATGGGTCTCCTGCTCGCCAACTGGGGCTGACCCCGAAGGCGACGGGCGTTCGACGCCATCCGATCCTCATCCACCGCCCCGGGTTCCGACCCGGGGCGGTGTCGTCTGTCGAGTATTCCGGCCCGGTCTCCGGGATTCCGGGTCGCCGATTCCGGAACCTCGGCGATACTGGGGGTGTCCGTGTTCGAAGGGGCGACCGCCCCGCGGACAGCTGTTCATCATCACCCCGCAGATCGGAGTCACCTTGTGAAGCGATTCATCGCCGCCGGCGCTCTCTCCGGCATGCTCGCCTCTGGGTCCGTCGCGTCGGTCATGACCGACGCGACGACCGTGCTCGAACTCCGGAACGCCCGTCTGGCGATGCCGACCACCGCCGCCGTCGATCTCACCGAGACGATCACGGCGCGGGCCGCCCGGGCCGACGCCCGGCACGCCGTCGTGCGCCTGCACCGGGAACTCGATCCCGCCGGTCGCGACGCCATCGCCCGCGACGGCATCCGACTCCTGACCTGTCTCGGGCCTCGGACCTGGGTCGTCTCGATCGATCCCTCGGCCGCCGACCGGGCCGCCGCCCTCGCCGCTCGCGTGGCGTGGGTGGGCGACCTCCCCGCGGCCGCGAAGCTCCACCCGTGGCTCGCCGCGGGCAACATTCCAGAGTGGACGATCGATCGCCGCGCGGTGGACGCCTTCATCGAGGGACGCGAGGCCGACGTCGAGACGGTGCTCGCGCAGGTCCTGCAGGCCGACGATCCGGTGGTGGCGCTCTACGTCGTCGCGCATCGCGATGTCCCGCTCGACGACTTCGCCGCCGCGATGACGCTCGCCGGCGGCGAGGTCCGATCGCGGATGGTCACCGTCAACGGTCTCCTCGTCCGCATCCGCATGTCGGCGCTCGAGGGACTCCTCGCTCTCGACGAGACGATGTGGATCGAGCCGGCGCTGCCGCCGCTTTCGACCAACAACGCCTCCAACCGGACGAACACCCAGGTCGATCAGCTTCATCAGGCCCCCTACGGACTCGACGGTTCGGGCGTGACCGTGATGGTCTACGACGGCGGCTACGCCGACGCCTCGCATCCCGACTTCGGCGGCCGACTGACCGTGCGCGACTCGAGCGGGCAGTCCACCCACGGCACCCACGTGAGCGGCACGGTCGGAGGCGACGGCACCAACTCGGGCGGCACGCACAAGGGCATGGCGCCGGGCGTCACCATCGAGAGCTACGGCTTCGAGCAGGAAGGCGGACTCTCCGAAGGCTTCCTCTACACCGATCCCGGCGACATCGAGCAGGACTACGCCGACGCGATCAACAACTGGGGCGCGGTCGTCGCGAACAACTCGATCGGCACCAACACCGCACCCAACGGCTTCCCGTGCGAGTGGACCGGCGACTACGGCGTGACCAGCGGCGTGATCGACTCCGTGGTCCGCGGGGCCCTCGGCGGCGACATCCGCATCTGCTGGGCCAACGGCAACGAGCGGCAGACCACCCGCTGCGGCGATCTGTACAACACGACCGCACCGCCGGCGTGTGCGAAGAACCACATCACCGTCGGCGCCACGAACTCGAACGACGATTCGATCACCTCCTTCACGAGCTGGGGTCCGGCCGACGACGGTCGCATCAAGCCCGACATCACCGCCCCCGGTTGTCAGAGCGACGATGACAACGGCGTGACCAGCACCTTCCCGGGCGGTGGCTACGGGACCTATTGCGGCACGTCGATGGCGACCCCGACGGTGACGGGAATCTCGGCCCTCATCGTCCAGGACTGGCGTCAGCAGTTCCCCGACGAGGCCGATCTCCCGAACGCCGCGCTCAAGGCGCTCCTGGCCAACTCGGGCGACGATCTCGGCCATCCCGGCCCCGACTGTCGCTACGGCTTCGGCACCGTCCGGGCGCAGCAGGCGATCGATTCGCTTCGGGCCGGTGGCGTCCTTCAGTCCGAGGTCGGCGACGGCGGAACCGGCGAGCATCTCGTGATCGTGCAGCCCGGGGACGACCTCCTTCGCATCACTCTTGCCTGGGACGACGAGCCGGCGGCGCCGCTGCCGGTGTTCGCGCTGGTGAACGACCTCGACCTCGTGGTCACCGATCCGGCGGGGAACCGCGTCTTCCCCTGGACGATCGACCCGGCCGACCCCGGCGCCCCGGCGACGCGGAGCGGCGAGGATCACCTCAACAACATGGAGCAGGTGTCGGTCGAGAACCCGATGCCCGGTGCGTGGCGGGTCCAGATCGTCGGCCACTCGGTGCCGGTCGGCCCGCAGGCGTACGCCCTCGTGGCGAGTCCGAATCCGATCGCCTGCAGTTCGACCGGCGTCGCCGGTTTCGGCGGTCAGGCGTTCCAGCCGGGGTCCTCGGTCGCGATCACGGTGGTGGACTGCGACCTCAACACCGACGACACCGTGACCGACACCGTCACCGTGCACGTCTCGAGCGACAGTGATCCCACCGGGTTCGACGTGGTGCTGACCGAGGAGGATCCGGCGGCCTCGACCTTCGGCGGCTCGATCCAGCTCGTGTCCTCTGGTGGTGGGGCCGGCGGCAGCCTGCTCGCGATTGACGGCGACGAGATCACCCTCGAGTACCTCGACGCGATGGACGCCTCGGGCGGCACGAACATCCTCGTGACCGACACCGCCCGCGTTGATGGATCGATCGCGGCGCCGACCTCGGTCGCGACGGTCGACTTCGGCCCCGACTCGGCGACGATCCAGGTCGTCACCGACGAGCCGGTCCGGGTCACGATCCGCTACGGACTCTCGTGCGGCAACCTCACCGAGGAACTGGTGCGCACCTCGTTCGCGACCGACCAGACCATCGAGATCCGAGGCCTCGAGGACACCTTCACCTACTTCTTCGAACTCGTGCTCACCGACCAGGCCGGCAACACCGCGACCTATCGGGACGGCGCCGACTGCTTCGAGTTCACGGTGCCCGACGCCCTCGACTTCTACGCCGAGCAGTTCGGATCCTTCGATCTCGAGAACACGATGATCACGTTCTCGCCGATCGATTCGGCCGACGTCTACGCCCCGTGCGCCCAGCCCATCGGGTCGCTTCCGTTCTCCTCGGCGGGTTCGACGGCGCCGCTCGGCGACGACTCGTCCCACACCGTCGCGCTCCCGTTCGCGTTCGACCTCTACGGCGGCAGCTTCACGACCGCCCACATCGGCAGCAACGGCTACGTCACCTTCGAGGGTGGGGACACGACCTACTCCGAGAGCTGGGGCGCCCACTTCGATCAACACCGCATCTCGGGCCTGTTCGACGATCTCAACCCCTCCGCCGGCGGCACCGTCACCTACGGACAGCAGGGTGACGCCTTCGTGGTGACCTGGAACGGGGTCGCGGAGTACGGCACCAGCAACTCGAACACATTCCAGATCGCCTGGCGCGAGAACGGCGAGATCGTCATGGCCTGGCTCGGAATCGATGTCGGGGACGCGATCGTCGGGCTCTCGCCGGGCGGCGGCGTCGCGAGCAACTTCGTGCCGAACGACCTCTCCACCGGATCCAGTGGCTGCGTGCCGCGACCGCCCTCGGTGTCCGACATCGCGGTATCGACCGCGCCCGGGTCGCCGGTGGACATCACGCTCGCCGGGTACGACGACGGCGAGCCGCTGCCGATGGTGTACGTCATCGACACGTTGCCGACGGTCGGCTCGCTCCGCGATCTCTCCAGCGGGCAGATCATCGCCAGCGTGCCGCACGAGATGCCGTCGGGCGATGGTCCGCATCTCACCTATCAGCCGGTCGGCTCGTGGGAGGGGGTCGCAAGCTTCGTCTACCACGCCGACGACGGCGGCGCGCCGCCCGAGGGCGGTCCGTCGGACGACGCGACAGTGACCGTCACCGTGGCGAGCGGTCCGCAGGTCCTGGCGGGCTGGGACATGGACACCAACCCCGGATGGACGCTCGAGGGTGGGTGGGCGTACGGCTCGCCGACCGGCGGCAGCGGCGATCCGACCGGCGGCTACACGGGCGGTTCGGTGATCGGATACGTCATCAACGGCGACTATCCGAACAATCTCGCCGAGACGCACGCGACCACGCCGTCGGTGGACTGCTCGGTCTCGACCGGCACCACGCTCCGGTTCAAGCGGTGGCTCGGCGTCGAGAGCGCGACCTACGACCATGCCTACGTCCGCGTGTCCAACGACGGCGGCGCGTCGTGGACCACGATCTGGTCGCACACCGGCGGATCCTTCGAGGAGACCAGCTGGAGCGAGCACGAGTTCGACCTCTCCGCGATCGCCGATGGGCAGTCCGATGTCCGCGTTCGGTTCACCATGGGCACCACCGATGGTTCGGTCACCTACTGCGGCTGGAACCTCGACGATGTCGAGGTGATCGGCGTCGTGCCCACCAACGGCCTCGAAGGTGATCTCAACGGTGACGGCATCGTGAACGGAGCCGACATGGGTCTGCTGCTCGCGCAGTGGGGTCCGTGCGCCGGATGCGACGCCGATCTCAACGGCGACGGCATCGTCAACGGTGCCGACATGGGTCTGCTGCTCGCGAACTGGACGAGCGGTGGCGCTGGACGCGAAGCGCTCGCGGACGGTCGTGATCTTGAGGACACCACCGAGTTCGATCTCATGGCGGGCGACATCCGCTATCGCAACGAGGGCCTGCTCGTCGTGACCGACGGCCTGTTCGTCGCCGAGACCGGCTTCGTGCAGACGCGGAACGGCGTGCTCGCCCTCGAGATCGTCGGCACCTCGCCGATCACCGGGCACGACCTCGTCGTGGTCGAGGGCGAGGCGACGCTGGACGGCGTTCTCGACCTCGCGATCGCCGACGCCCGCCGCCTGCCCTCGGGCATCGCGGTGGTGCTGGTCGCGGACGCCGTTCTGGGTGACTTCGATCAGGTCGTCACGAGCACCGGTCGGACCGACGTGTCGGTCTGCACCACGGATCGGGCGGTGATCGTCCGGGTCGGCGACGGTCCGGTGGCCGCGAGCGGGGGGGCGGTGGCCGAGGTCGCCGAGGTGCTCGACCTGGTCGACGCCTTCGGGACCGACGACCCGGCGTGGGACCTCGACGGTGACGGCGTGGTCGGCGAGTCGGATCTCGGCATTCTGCTCCGATCCGGTGTCGACTGCCGCTGAGTCTTCGAGCGACGCCGCTCGCGACATTCGCACACCCTTCCACCGCGGAGTCCTTCGGGACTCCGCGGTGTCGTTCGGGACCGGGATCGGACACCGACGGGAGGCGATGCATTCGAGGCCGTTGCCCCATGGTCGGCGTCATCGTGAGCACCGATGCTGTCCCCCTCGACAGGGAGCGTGTCGGCGACCGGGGGCGATCCACCTTGGGGGTGGCGGGTTCTGCGGCCGCAGGAGATGACCGATGACCATCACACGATCAAGACCCGCACGATTCCTCGGACTCGTGTGCGGGATGCTCGCCGCCGCGGCCGCCGACGGGCAGGACCTTCATCCCGATGTCCCGGTGGGGGATCGGCCCTGGGTGCTCGATGACGGATCGATCGAGTGGCGGGGCAGGCGATTCGACTCGTTCGCGGCGTACTTCGCGGCCCGGGATCCGGGCGACATCCGCTGCGGCTTCGCGCTCGGACCGGCCGCCGACGCGCCGATGGGCGGCGTCGCGGGCGCCGGATCGGCCGGAGACTGCGATTCGGGCGAGACCGACCCGCTCGCGATCTACGACCCGGACGGCACGACCTTCTGCATCCCGGTCGTCTTCCACGTGCTTCGCAACGATGCTGGAACCATCGGCGACGTCTCGAACGAGGATCTCCACCGCCAGCTCAACATCCTCAATCAGGACTACAACGCCCTCCCGCTCTCCAACGGCGAGGACGGGACCGTCATCAACGTCCGGTTCTCACTCGTCGCCGTGTATCGCTGGAACGACTCCGACGGACTCAACGACACCGGGGACTACTGGACCGGGCGAGCGATCGATCCGCATCGGTACCTCAACATCTACACCAACTCCGCGAGCGGATTTCTCGGCTACGCGAACATCCCGCAGTCGCCCTCGCTGGGATCGGTGGGGTCGGTGTCGGATCGGGTGGTGCTCAACTGGGAGTACGTCGGCACCGGCGGCTTCCCGTACGACCTCGGGCGCACGGGCACGCACGAGGTGGGCCACTACCTCGGACTGCTCCACACCTTTCAGGACGGCTGCGACGACGCGGGCTGTCTCGTGTCTGGTGATCTCATCTGCGACACGACCTCCGAGTCCACCGCCCACTTCGGATGCACCGACACCGCGACCTGCGGAACCCCGGATCCCATCCACAACTACATGAACTACACCGACGACTTCTGCATGGAGGAGTTCACGCCGCAGCAGGCGCGGCGGATCCGATGCACCCTCGAGCACTGGCGACCGCTGCTGGCGAACCCGGAACAGTGCGATCCGCTCTGCGGCGAGTTCGCGGCCGGATCGCCCTTCGTGTCCAACGGCACGCCATCCTGCGCCGATGCCGCGTGCTGCGCCCTCGTGTGCGCCGAGGACCCGTACTGCTGCGCGGTGCTCTGGGACCAGCTCTGCGCGGACATCGCGTTCACGACCTGCGGGGACTGCGGCGACGCCGAGGCCGGATCCGCCTTCCAACCCAACGGTACTCCGGGGTGCAGCGACGCCGAGTGCTGCGAAGCGATCTGCACGATCGACTCGTACTGCTGTCTGGTCGCCTGGGACTCCCTGTGCGTCGGCGAGGCGCTGGAGACCTGCGGGAACTGCGGCGATCCCGAGGCGGGTTCCGCATGGGAGTCCAACGGAAGCGTCGGCTGCGACGACGCGGCGTGCTGCGCTCTGGTCTGCGGCATCGATCCGTACTGTTGCGCCACCACCTGGGACGCGATCTGTGCGGAGGAGGCCGCGGTCGAGTGCGCGGGCTGCGGGACGCCGGAGGCGGGATCGTGCTATGTCGTGCACACGGTCGGAGCGGTCGGGTGCGACGACGCCGACTGCTGTGCGGAGGTGTGCGCGATCGACGCCTACTGCTGCGAGAACACCTGGGACGGGATCTGCGCCTCCGAGGCGGCCCTGGCCTGCGGCGGCTGGTGTTCGGGTGATCTCGACTTCGATGGCGATGTGGACGGCGCGGACATCGGTCTGTTCCTCTCGACCTGGAATGCCGGTGGCGGGCTCTCGGACCTTGATGCGAACGGGCTCGTGGACGGCGCCGACTTTGGAATCATGCTGAGCGGCTGGGGGGCATGCGGCTACTGAGTCGGAGTTCGCCTTCGGGCGGGCGTGCATCAGGAATCGCGACCGGCTCCGGCGGTGAGAACCCCGGAGTCGGTCGCCATCCTGGCGGTGGAAGGCTTGGATGTCTCGACGGCCCCGGATACGCTTGACCGAGACCGATTCCCGACGGTCGTTCTGTCCCGATCCAACTCCCCGTCCCTTCGGAAGTCAAGAGATGAGCATCCTCCGCGTCTTCGCGGGCCTGACCCTTGCGGTCACGGCCGCCGCCGCCGCCCAGTCCCCCGAACGTCCGTGGCAGCACGACGACGGTCTCATCGAGTTCCAGGGACGCACCTTCCGGTCGTGGCAGGCGTTTCATCGCTCGGATCTCTTCGACCCGAACGGGAAGTGCGCGACGCCGGACCCGGCGCTCGACGGCGACGACGGTCAGATCGGCGGAGCGCGGGTCGCGCCGAGCGACTGCTCGTACACCTCGACGACCATCAGCCCCGAGTACGACCCCGAGGTCGCGATCTACCGCATCCCCTGCGTGGTGCACGTCATCACCAACTCGGCGGGCACTCAGGGCAACCTCACCGACGCGCAGGTCGAGAGCGGCATCCGGATCCTCAACGAGGACATCAATGCCCTGATCGGCACGCCGGGTCAGAACGGCACCGAGGCCCGCATCGAGTTCCACCTCGCCACCGAGGATCCGGACGGCAATCCGACCAACGGCATCACGCGGTCGGCCAACACCACCTGGTACAACGACGGCGGGTCGTACTGGAACAGTCTCGCCTGGGATCCGAACCGGTACTGCAACATCTACACCAACACCGCGGGCGGCGCGCTCGGCTATGTCTCCGGGTTCCCGAGCGAGGCCGGTCACGCCGGCTCGATCGGCGACCGCGTGGTCGTGCTCTGGTCGACCTACGGCGAGGATGGCCCGTACGGACCGCCGTACAACATGGGTCGGACGCTCACCCACGAGATCGGGCACTACCTCGGACTCTTCCACACCTTCCAGGGCGGCTGCGGGTCGAGCGCGTGCTACTCCAGCGGCGATCTGATCTGCGACACGAACTCCGAGAGCGGGCCGAACTTCTCCTGTGCCGGCGCGCCCTCGACATCGTGCGGGTCGCTGGATCCCATCGACAACTACATGGACTATTCCGACGATCCGTGCATGGAGAAGTTCACGCCCGAGCAGGTCAACCGGATGCGCTGCTCGCTGGTCAACTGGCGCCCGCTTCTCTACTCCGAGGGCCCGGGCTGCAACTCCGGCTGTCTCGGCGATGTCAACGACGACGATCAGGTGGACAGTGCCGACATCGGCCTGCTGATCGGGGCCTGGGGCATCTGCAGCGATGACCCGAAGCAGCCGTGCTGCGTCGACCTGAACACCGACGGGCAGGTGGACAGTGCCGACATCGGCCTGTTGATCGGCGCGTGGGGCGCGTGCCCGGTCGACCCGTGCGCGGAGGTGGACTGCAACGACGGCGACCCATGCACGATCGACACCTGCGTGGACGGCAAGTGCTTCAACGAGACGATCCCCGGTTGCGGGGAGGGACCGTGCGGCGACCCGGCGGCGGGCTCGTGCTTCGCCAACAACGGCACGCCGGGCTGCAGCGACGAGACCTGCTGCGAGCAGATCTGCGCCGGCGACCCGTACTGCTGCGACACCGCGTGGGACACGATCTGCGCCAACGCCGCGAACGCCAACTGCGAGGGTGGCGGCGGCGGGGGCGATGACTGCTGCGTGGCGAACGGGTCGCCCGGATGCGGTGACGCGGC
>JAUIHC010000019.1 GCA_030432455.1 Phycisphaerae bacterium
GGGAGCGTCTGGAGCGGGCCTTCCCGCTCGATGTCGAGCGACACCGTGAAGCGATCCTCGCCTGCGAGCGATACGACCGTCGTGTCGCGTCGATACCGCAACGGGTGATCGATCGAAGTGTGCGGGCGGATCTGGCCCGACTCACGAAGCGCCGCGTCGTGCTGGGCGAGTGGATGGCGGCGGGGCGATTCAGTGAGGTCGAGGAGACGGTCCGTCGGGCCGTGGAGTCGATCGACAAGCTGCTGGAGATCGACGCCCGGCTTCACGACGCGGCGATCGGCGCCCGCGACCGGGCCGCGACGGCCGCCTTCGACATGCCTTCGGAGGTGCCCGAGGATGTTCACATCCGGATGAAGCCGGCCGCCGAGGAGATCGACGCCGCGGTGGTGCAGGCTCGCCAGGCGTTCGAGCTCGGTGAATACGCGGACTGCGCGGAGGCATGGCAGCGGTCGGTCGAGCTGCGACGACGGTTCGCCGAGGATCTGCATGGCGAGGTCGAACGGCATCATCGGCAGCGTCGGCGTGCCGCGATGCTGCGGACCGCGGGGGTGTTGACCGCGGCGGTCCTGCTGCTCGCCGCGGGGGCGGAGTTGGGGGCGCGATGGTGGGTCGGATCGGTGCTCGATCGCGTCACCGGCGTCGTCTCGACGAACCCGGCGATCGAGGCTCGACGGGACGGAATCCGCGACGACCTCGATCGAGTGCTCGCGCGACCGCTGGCGGTGGTGCCGGTGGCGACCTCGATGTCCGAACTGCTCGACCGTCTCGACGCGCTCGAGGCGGATGTGCCGCGATCCGAGGATCTGCAACGGCGGATCGCGGCCGTGCCGATCCTGGAGCGCGATCCCGGCCATCCGGCGGCGCTCGATCAGGTGGTCGCCACCTTCATCGAGACCCGGACGCGGGCGACCGATCTGCTTGCGGCGGGCGATCTGGACGCGACCGCCGCCACTCTCGGGGAACTGGACGGCCTGGCCGATCTCCCGGATCGCATGCGACGAGCCATCGAGGTGCGGACTCGGATCGAGGAGGTCGCGGCGAAGCGGCCCGCCGAGGCGAGTTCCTTCTCGGAGATCCAGGCGGGCTGGGAAGCGTTCGACACGCAGGTGGAGGCGGCGGAAGTTGGGTACGCCGCGAACGATCTCGATGCGGCGACCGAGTCGCTCGACGTCGCGATGGAGACGGCGGATCGGCTCGAGCTGCTGGCGCTGGAGCTCGCGGCCATCGAGTCGAGGCGTCGGTTCGAGTTGGTCTGGGAGGCCGACGAGATGGTGCCGATCCGCGCCGGTGCGTTCGCCGACGACCTCGACCGGATCGAGCGACTCTCGAAGACGGCGGCCACGGCATTCGCCGGGGCCGACTTCGAGGCGGCCCGGGATTCCTGGGACGAGGCCCTTGAACGCGCGACGAAGATCAGAAACGAGGTCGGGGGCGAACTCGGCGAGGCCGTCGGTGCGCGGGCCGCCTGGGCCGACCGCGACCGGCCGGTTCAGGGGATTCGTGATGATCCGAAGTTCAGGAGCCGGTTCGATGGTGCGGAAGGTCGAGCGGACTCCGCCGCTCGGAAGTTCGAGAACGGCGAGTACGCCAACGCGGCTGTGGCCTTCCGAAGTGCGTTCGAGGACTGGAACACGGTGCTGGGGGACGCGAAGGCCGAGATCAAGCTCCGTTGGGCCGGATACCGCGACCCCGATCGTGAGGTCTCCGATCGACTGAGGGATGCCGAGTGGCTGGCGAGGATCCTGGAAGCCGGGACCCCGGCCCAACAGGATGCAGAGACCGTGGCCGAGCGTCTGCGGTGGATCACGGTGCCGCCGGTTCCGGGTCAGAAGCGTCGATGGCCGCTCTCGGCCGATCGTTCCATCGTCCTGGTCTTCGTTCCCTCGACCTCGCCGTTCATGGTCGGTCCGGCCGGAACGGGTGTGGATGCGCCGGTGTCGGTCGGGCTCACCGGATTCTGGATCTCCGAACGGCCGGTCGATCACGAGACGCTGGGGCTCGCCGGGACCGGCTCAGTGGTCGAGTCGGATGTCTCGGGTCCCATGCAGCACGCCCGAGGGCTCGGGAGCGTGGAGACGATCCGCTCCGACGACGACCCCAGGCGAGGCACGCTCCGCTTCCGTCTGCCGACCGAGGCCGAGTGGCTTCTGGCCGAGGACCGGGGCGCGATCGGGCAGGTGTCGCCTCGCGGGGAGTGGTGTCGCGATCGATTCGTCCGCGATCGCTGGTGGCTGCATCTGCGAGAACGCAACCCCGGCGGTCCGTCGACGGGCGATCCGGGCGTGATCCGTCTGGGCCCCGAGGATCGGCGGCCCGCGGGAGAGGGACGAGAGGCGGGCTTCCGGGTGGTGCTCTCGTCGATCGACGAGCCGGTCCCGATGACCGAGGACGAGTTGGCGAAGCGTCTCGACCCGAGGCTGGCCGGTGAGACGCAGCCGGGCCGCGAGACCCGGGATATCCGGATCGGTGGGGTGATCGTGAGGTTTGTGAAACTCCCGGTCGGACCGGGGCGCGACGATCTGTGGGTCGCGACCACCGAGACCACGCAGGCCCTCTGGAAGGCGGTCATGGGTTCTCTTCCCGGGAACCAGATCGCGATCGCCGACAATCTGCCGGTCGGCGGAATGTCCCTCTACGAGGCCCGCGACTTCTGCCAGAAGGTCCGGGCGAACACACCCGGAATCCGGGTCCGTCTCCCGAAGGCCTCGGAATGGACGCTGGCGGCGCGGGCCGGCGGTGACACCCCGTTCTGCTTCGGGGGACGCGAGCACGCCCGGTACCTGCCAGAGTTCGCGTGGATCACGAGCAATGCCGGAGGTCGCCCGCGTCCGGTGGGGACCGCGAAACCGAACTGGTGGTGGTTGCACGATGTCCACGGGAACGTCGAGGAGTGGACCGACACCGACGACTCGACGCCCAACGTGGTGCCCGTGTTCGGCGGGCACGCCGGCTCATCCCCATCCGAATGCGAGATCGATCGACCCCGGCTGATCAGCCCGGTGTTCCAGGATTCGCGGCGGGGTTTCCGACTCGTCGCCGACGACCTGCCGTCGCCGTGACCGCGCCGAGCGGGGCCGACGTCATCGAGGCATCAGCGAGGACGCCGACCCTCCGGCGTCTCGTCGGTCGGCGGCGTCCACCAGGCACGAATCCGGGACAGCCGTCGATCCTCCCCCGGGGTGAGCGGCTCCGCGGGCACCAGTCGCATGCGGGCCACGCGGGGCGGATGCGTCGGCCGGCCGGTCTCGACGTCCTCGATCTCGACGTCCGCGATCCGGGCGATCGCCTCGGCGCCGCTGGTCGCCCATCCGAAGGCGCAGTACTGCCCGTCCAGTCGTGCCGTGCCCTCGCGGCTCAGCGCGATGAACCACTGGCTCCCGGCGCTGTCGGGATGATCGGCCCGGGCCATCGAGATCACCCCGAGGTCGTGCGGCAGGTTCGAGGGCTCCATCGGGAGGTCCCACCCGGGGCCGCCGTTGCCGGTGCCGCTCGGATCGCCGCCCTGGATCACGAAACGGCGGCCGGTGCGGTCGTAGTGGACGACCCGATGGACGAGCGTGTCGTCGTAGAACCCGTGCTCGGCGAGATGGCGGAAGTTCCACGCGGTGTTCGGTGCCGACTCCGGCGCGAGGTCGATGCGGATCTCGCCGAAGTCCGTCTCCATCACGACGTCGCGGTCGGGGTGGATGCGGAATCCCGAGGGTTCGGGCGTCTCCCCCGGATCCCAGTCGGGTGACGCCATCATCGCCTCGAGCGCCGCGCGGTCGTCCTCGTTCTCGGGGTCGAGCAGCCGCTCGCCGTGCCCGATGATCCGGGTGTACCGGGTCTCGCCGTCGGGCCGGAGGTCCCGCACGGTGCGGACCGGTTCGCGGCCGATGAGCGGTTGGACCACGAGCGGCGTGCCGACCGGTTCGCCGTCCGCGATCACCTGCACCCGCGCGGTCCGCACGAGATCGGGCACCACCGGAAGCACCGAGGCGAGATCGAATTCGCCCGGTTCGATGCCTTCCGCGGAGTCCACGACCGTGCCGTCACCGCCGATCAGGAGGAGCGTGAAGCCCTCGGCCGGCGGTTCGGTCCGGCCGCGAAGGGCCAGCACCACCGGAATCGGACGATCCACGCCGTGGTAGAGCCGCCGGGGGCTCAGCAGATCCTCGTCGGCGGCGGCGGCGCGGCCGGTCGGGGCGAGGATCGCGGCGACCAGCATCGCGAGGATGCCGAGTCGCCCGGCGCCGGATCGAGCGAATGCCTGCTGCATGAACGGGTCCTCCGGACACGGATGGGAGCGGCGGAATGACGAGGCACGCGAACCCGTAGAATCCGGGCCATGACCACCGGCCTGACGCGTGACGATATCGCCGCCACCCGCCTCATCGTGGGCCTCGAGATCCATGTCGAACTCGCGACCCGTTCGAAGATGTTCACCCGGGCCGCGAACCCCGCCTGCCCCGAGTTCGAGGACGCCGAGCCGAACACCCTCGTCGATCCGCTGGTCGCAGCGCTGCCGGGGACGCTCCCGGTCATGAATCGCCGTGCGGTCGAGATGGCGGCGATGGTCGGCATGGCGCTCGGATGCTCGATCGCCGAGCACGCGAAGTGGGACCGCAAGAACTATGCGTATCCCGACCTCCCCAAGGGCTACCAGATCAGCCAGTACGACCTGCCGCTCTGCTTCGACGGCGCGGTGGACATCCCCTCGATCCATCCCGACCTCGAAGGCGGCGTCCGCCGCATCGGCATCACCCGGGCGCACCTCGAGGAGGACACCGGGAAGCTCGGCCATGAGCTCCCCGGCGGGATCGCGTACTCGGGCAGCCTCGTCGATCTCAATCGCGCGGGCACGCCGCTGCTCGAGATCGTCACCGAGCCCGACTTCGACTGCGCCGAGGACGTCGTCACCTTCGCCCGCGAACTCCGCTCGATCTGCCGCTTCCTCGGGGTGACCGAGGGCGTCATGCAGAAGGGCCACATGCGGTTCGAGCCGAACATCAACCTCGTCATCGACACGAAGGACGGACGCGAGTTCCGCACTCCGGTCGTCGAGATCAAGAACCTCAACAGCTTCCGAGCGGTCGAGGGCGCGATCCGGCACGAGGAGACGCGTCAGCTCGACGAGTTTCTGGAGACGGGTCGCACCATGGGTCGCGGCATGAAGAGCACCCGCGGCTGGGACGATCAGCGTCTGGTCACCGTCCTGCAGCGGGAGAAGGAGGACGCCCACGACTACCGCTACTTTCCCGAGCCCGACCTGCTTCCGGTGGAGATGGACGACGCGTGGCGGGAACGGATCCGGGCGACGATCCCGGAACTCCCGATGGCCCGCCGCGCCCGCTACGAATCGGACTACGGGCTGCCCGCCAAGGACTCCAATGCGCTGGTCGACGACCGCGATCTCTGCCTGTGGTTCGAACGGACGGTCGAGATGCAGCTGCTCGCCGCCGAACCGCCGTCCAGCCGCGACGCCGGGCACGAGGCCGCCAAGCTCATCCTCAACCAGATGGCGAAGCGGGCGAACGAGGCGGGGGTCCAGCCGCACGAGCTCGGCGTGACGCCGGAGCAGGTCGCCGAACTGCTGGCGCTCCGACGCGCCGGTTCGGTGCCGCCGCAGGCGGTGGATCGACTGCTCGAACTCGCCGCGGAGTCTCCGGAGCCGATCGCCTCGCTCGCCGAGGCGAACGACCTGCTGGTCGTCCGCGACGAGGGGGCGATGGAGGCGTGGATCGACGAGGCGATCGCGGCCCAGGCCCAGGCCGCCGACGACGTGCGGCAAGGCAAGGATGCCGCGATCGGCCGGCTGGTCGGGGCGGTCATGAAGGCGTCCGGCGGTCAGGCCGATGCCAAGGAGGTTCGTGACCGACTCTTCGCTCGACTCCGTGGCTGATCGTTCCCGCCGCCGGCACCCGTACGCCCGGTCATTCCCTCGCCCCGACCCTTCGGACCGAATCACGACGCATGCATGACGACCTGAGCGAGATTCTCCTCGACGCCGCCGCGATCGCCGGTCGAGTCGAACAGATCGCCGCCGAACTCGCCGATCGACTGGCGCCCGCGGCCGAACGCGACGACCCGGTCGTGCTCGTGCCGGTGCTGACCGGGAGTCTCGTCTTCACCGCCGATCTCATCAGGCATCTTCCGCTCAAGATGCGACTCGACGTCGTCACCGTGTCGAGCTACGCGGGCCGGGCCACCGAGAGCGCCGGGGCGTCGCTGGTCGGCGGCATTCCGACCGACCTGCAGGGGCGGCATGTCGTGCTCGTGGACGACATCTTCGACACCGGTCGCACGCTGTCGCTGCTCGACACCGAGATGCGGACCGCGGGCGCCGCGGACGTCACCAGCGTCGTCCTGCTCTCCAAGCCCGCCCGGCACGAGGTCGAGCTGCGGCCCGACCTCGTCGGCTTCGAGATCCCCGATGCGTTCGTGGTCGGCTACGGGCTCGACTACGACGGCCTGTACCGGAATCTTCCGTGCATCGGCGTGCTGCGTCCGGAGGCGATCGGATGACCCCCGACCGCACCGGCTCGACCTGGTCCGCCGATGCGGGGGCCGTGCTGGAGTCCGAGGCGGTGCTTCCGCCGCTGGTGGCACGACTGGTCTCCGACGACGAGACCGTGCTGCTCGTGGTGCGTCCCAGCATCCTCATGGTGCCGCTCTGGTCGCTCGAGGCGTTCTGGATCATCGCGGGCATGACCTTCGCCTTCGCCTGGGCCGCCGACTTCGGCTGGGCGGCGTGGAGCGAGTCGCAGGCGTTCGGCTTCGGGCTGGTCGCGATCTCGTTCCGACTGCTCTGGCAGTTCCTCGACTGGGCGAACCGGCTCTACGTGCTCACCGACCGGCGGGTGATTCGACGGCGGGGCATCCTCCAGGTGGACGTCTTCGAGGCGCGACTCGATCGCATCCAGCAGACCAACGTGCTTCAACTGGTCCGGGAGCGGACCTTCGGGCTGGGGACCATCGCGTTCGCGACCGCGGGTACGGGCACGCTCGATGCGCTCTGGGAGGCCGTCGCGGATCCGTTCCGCATTCACGCCGAGGTGGGGCGGGCGATCGACCGCTACGGCCGCGGTTCGGGCGGCGTCTGACCGGGATCTCTCGCGTTCACTCCGAGTCGCGGAGGACCCCGGCGATCGAGCGGCGGCCCGCGATCGTGGCCGGGCCGTGCGGTTCGATGACGACCGTCGGCGGGGGCCCGGAGGTCAGCAGCACCCAGGCGTCCTCGGCGGTGCGTCCGATCAGCAGGCGTTCGGTGACGGCACCGTTGGACTCGGATCGCACGATCGGATGCATCCGTTCGACGTCGTCGGCGATGCCGCTGCTGGCCGCGGCGGCGACCGTGGCGGCGATCGCGGTTCCGATCGCGATCGTGCCCGCCAGCACCCGGACCCAGCGATCCAGCGGAAGGCGGAAGACCAGCACCGCGAGCAGCACCGCGAACGCCATGGCGATCGCGTCGGATGCCGCGAGGGCGAGCACGCGGTCGAGCCACGGTTCGCCCGAGATCGCGTCCGCCATCGTCGGTCGGGCGGTTGCCGAGAGTCGGACCGCCACGCCGATCGCGGCGGCGATGATCAGGGCCGCGCCGAGTCGGGCGGCATGGACGACCGGCGTGCTCGGGCGAGGGCCCCCGGGGCGGGCCGGACGGGCCGCCGCGAGCGCCGCGATCGGCGGAATGAGCAGGGCCATCGACGCGGCGAAGAAGAGCGGATCATCCACCCCGCTGGCGTAGAGCGCCCGGAGCATCGCGAGGGGAAGTCGGATTCCCGTGACGAATGTCTCGGCGAGCGACCGCTCGAGGGGGCCCGCACCGATCCATGTGTCGGCGCCGACCCGGCCCGCGATCGCGCCCAGCGCCAGGAGCCCCAGAAACGAGGCTGCGGTGGTGAAGGCGATGACGCCGAGACGGACGCCATCCCGGGCGGGATCGTCGGCGCTGGTGCGGGCACTCCGGGCTCGCGTGGTCAGGTCGGAGCGGGATGTCTTCGCCCTTCGGGCTCCGGACATGGCGAGGGTGCCGCCACCGGCGGACGACGATGGTCGCGTCCCGGCGTCGGGACGCGGGTTGGGTGCGTCGTCGGCGCCGGTTCCCGATTCGGACTTCGCGGAGGCCTGACTCATGATCGTCTCGTGTTCCCGGCGACAACGGAGGTCACCCTTCGGTGACCTCGGCGGCCCAGGGCGTCCGGGTGCGGGGATTCGCGAGATCGCGTCCCATCGTCTCGAGCGCCGCACGGTGCTCGTCGCTCAATTCGTCGGCCGACGGGGCCACGATCTCCAGAACCGCATGGAGATCGCCGCTGGTTCCCTTCGAGTCGGTGACACCCCGGCCCTTCAGCCTCAGCTTCGATCCGCTCCGCACGCCGGGCGGCACCTTCAGGGTCGCGGTTCCCCGCAGCAGCGGTACCCGGATCTCGCCTCCCAGTGCCGCCTCCACGATCGTGATCGGCACATCCACCTCGAGGTTGAGACCGTCGCGACGGAACCACGGATGACGACCGACCCTGATCTGGAGCAGCAGATCACCGTCGGGACCGCCGTGTCCGCCGGGCAGGCCCTTGCCGCGGATGCGGAGCGTCGCACCGTCGTGGATGCCCGCGGGGATCTTCACATCGAGATCGGACGGCTCGCCCGCCGCTCCGCCGAGACGCAGTCGTTCGGTGCCGCCGAACGCGGCGGTGGCGAACCCCACCTCGAGCTCGTGTTCGAGATCGCGTCCCTTGGTCGGCCCGGTCGCGCGGCCGCCGCCGAAGCCCCCGAATCCGCCGAAGCCTCCGAAGCCGCCCCCGCGTCCGCCGCCAAACGCCTCGCCGAAGATCGCCTCGAAGTCCTCCGGGGCGACGTTCCGCCAGTCGGCGGCGCCGCCACCGGCACCAGGACCGCCGCCCGCGGCGCCCGGGCCGTCCACGCCCGCGTGGCCGAACCGGTCGTAGCGGGCCCGCTTCTCGGAATCCGAGAGCACGTCGTAGGCGGTCTGGATCTCCCGGAATCGGTCCGCGGCGCCCTCCTCCTTGTTGAGGTCGGGGTGGTACTTGCGGGCCAGACGCCGGTGCGCCGACTTCAACTCGTCGGCCGAGGCGGATCGGGAGACGCCGAGGACGTCGTAGTAGTCGCGAGGAGCGGCCATGGCCGCGAAGTATACGACCCGGGTCTCCGCGACTCCGTGGCTCCCCGACTCCGCGACCCGGGGGTCCGGTCCCGTACCATCCGAGCCATGTCGTCTTCCGCAGATGTCTCGCTTCCGGTGCTGCCCACGCCCCGGGTCGCCGGGCCGGGCCGCCGGTCGGGCCGCATGGAGCGTCGTCGCTTCATCGTGCTGATCGTCGTGCAGCTGCTGATGATCGTCCACGTCGTGCAGTGGCTCGTCACCGGAACGACGCTGGCCCCGATCGAGCCGAGCGAGTCGATCCAGACCGTGCAGCGGGGCGTGGTCACCGTGGGCTTCGTCTTCTTCGTGCTCGCGATCGGTTCGACCGCGATCCTCGGCCGGTTCTTCTGCGGCTGGGGCTGTCATGTCATCCTGCTGCAGGACTGGTGCGGCCGCCTCCTGGGGCGCGTCGGACTGCGTCCCCGCCCGTTCCGGGCCCGTCTGCTTCGGCTCGTGCCGCTGGGGCTGGCGTTCTACATGTTCGTCTGGCCGATCGCGCACCGGTACCTCGTCGCGCCGTGGATCGGCGGCGCCCCGGCCTGGCCGGGATGGTCGTGGGAGGTGACCACCGAGCACTTCTGGGAGACCTTTCCCGGCGTGCTCATGGCGATCCCGTTCCTGCTGGTCTGCGGCTTCCTGACCGTCTACCTGCTCGGCATGAAGGGCTACTGCACCTACGCGTGTCCGTACGGCGGCGTCTTCGCCCCGGTCGAGGCGCTCTCGCCGGTGCGGATCCGCGTGACCGACGCGTGCGAGCACTGCGGGCACTGCACCGCCGCGTGCACCAGCAATGTCCGCGTCCACGAGGAGGTCGCCGCGTTCGGGATGGTGGTCGATCCGGGCTGCATGAAGTGCCTCGACTGCGTGGAGACCTGTCCCAACGATGCGCTGTACGTCGGCACCGGCCGCCCCGCGATCTCGATCGGCGCCGACGAGCGGGCCGCCGCGATCGACGCGGGCACGATCCGCGATCGGCACGATCTCTCATGGACCGAGGAGATCGTGATCCTCGTGATCGGGCTCGGCCTGCTGCTCTCGATCCGCGGGGCGTACGGTCTCCCGCTGCTCTTCGCCAGCGGCACGGCGGCGTGCGGCACCTGGATCGTGTGGAAGGGCTGGCGCACGCTGCGCGACCGCCACGCCTCGTTCCACCGGGTGGCTCTGCGTCGCGACGGCCGATTCCGTCCCGCGGGCATCGCGTTCGTGCTGACCGCGACCGCGGTGCTGGTGATGGGGGCGTGGACCGGGGCCGCGAACCTCGCCGCCCAGATCGCGTTCCATCACGACGACCGCGTGGAGATCCCGCCGTCGATCGTCTTCAGCGACGGCGGCTTCGTCGCCCCCGAGGCGGAGGTCGCGGCCCATGCCGAGGCGGGCATCGAGTGGTATCGCCGCGCGGGCTTCGTCGCCGACGGCGGGTGGTCGCCGATTCCGGCGCACCGGGCGATGCTCGCGGTGCGGCGGGCGTGGCTGCTCTCGGTGCTCGGGCGGTTCGACGAGGCGCTCGCGGAGCTCGACACCACCATCTCCCGCATCGGCATGACCGAGGATCTGGCCCTCGGTCGTGGTCGTCTGCTGCGGATCCTCGATCCGCAGTCGCTCGACGGCTGGTTCGGCGAGGTCCTCGGGCTGCATCCGGAGTGGATGCGATTGCGCGACGAGCGCATCACCTGGCGACTCGAACAGATGACTCCCGCCGACGCGATCGCCGAGGCGCGGGTCGCGGTCGAGGCGACGCCGGACGAACTGCTCGCGCTTCGCCGACTCGCGGTGCTGCTCGTCGATCACGGCGGCCCAGACGGGTGCCGGGAGAGCGCCGAACTCACGGAACGCACGCTCGAGATCGAACCGGGCAATCCCAACGCGTGGCGGGCGCTGGCGCTGGCGAGGGCGAAGTCCGGCGACTTCGCGCGGGCAGAGACCGCGATGGCCGAGGCGGTGCGACTCGCGCCGACCGACTGGCGGCTGCGACATCAGTACGCGGTGCTGCTGAACGATCGCGCGAAGTGGGACGACGCCGACCGCGAAGTCGCCGACGCGATCAGGCTCTGGGAACTCGCCGGCGGCGAGCAGGCGGGCACGAAGCCGACGCTCCCGCCACGGCCGATGGGGCCGATGCGGGAGTAGCGGGGCGAGATTCGAGGAGACGGACGGCCGCGCCTTGCACGACTCCGCTCCTCCGCACCGGGGGCGCTCCGGCGAAGCCGGTGAGGGGGCTTCGTCGCCGACTCGGTGACTGCGTGAAGTCGGAGGTTGAACGACGACGACCGCTCCCCCCTCTCCCCGATCACTTCGACGCCATCTCCGCGCCGGTCAGCAGTTCGTACAACTGCTCTGCGGAGGTCGCCGAGTAGGCGCGTTCGCGGGTCGTCGGGTCGGCCATCGCCTTGCTGATGCGACCGAGGGCCTGGATGTGGTCGGCGATGCGGCTTGCCGGGCTGGCCAGCAGCACCACCATCCGGACCGGTCGGCCGTCGATCGCGTCGAACTCGATCGGGTCCTTCGGCAGGCCGACCGCCATGAGGATCTCCCGGACGCCGGGGCACTTGCCGTGCGGGATGGCGAGCCCTTCTCCGATGCCGGTGGACCGCTGACCTTCGCGGTCCCAGACCGCGCGGCGAAAGTTCTCCGGGTCGGTGATCGCGTCGGTCGCGCAGACCAGGTCGCACAACTCGTCGATCGTCTCTCGCTTGGTCGTGCCGTCGAGCGGGACCTTCACGAGTTCGGGTCGGATGATCTGTCGAAGGTCGAAGGCCACGACGCGTCCTCCAGGGCGAAGCCGACCAGTCTACAACCACCCCGCCCGCGAATCGACGCCTCGAGGCCGGGATCTCCGGACCTTCGACTCAGGAGTGCCGGCGGGGCGCTGCGTCCGAGTCGTCGCCGCGGACCAGCACCGCGTGATAGCTGCCGTCGTGGATCGCGGTCGGCGGGTCTCCCGGAACCCCCGAGGGGAATCGCTGGGACTCGCTTCGGATCCGCATGCCGAAGCGACGCTCGATCCACGCCGCCATCCGACGATTCTCCAGCGGCTCGAGGCTGCAGGTCGCGAAGAGGATCGCGCCGTCCGGGGCGAGGAACGGCTCGGTCTCGCGGACGATGCCTCGCTGAAGCGACGCGATCGCCTTGAGCGTGCTCGCGTCGAAGCGGTAGCGGGCCTCGGGCCGACGGGGGAGGACGCCGGTGTTGCTGCAGGGGACATCGAGGACCAGCAGGTCGGCGCGGCCGATCGCCTCGCGCATCCCGTCGGGGGTGACGACCCGCACCCGGGGATGATCGGCGAAGACCCGCCTGAGATCCTCGTAGCGGGTGCGGTCCACGTCGGTCGCGAGGATCTCGGCGTCGGGATGGGTCTCGGCGAGCTGGCGGGTCTTGGTGCCGCGGCCGGCACAGAAGTCCACGATGAGCTTCGGTCGGAGACCGCTGGTGGCGGCGACCGGCTCCGCGCTCGCCGGATCCTGCACGCGGCGGGTCGGATCCTCGGCGAGGAAGGCGCGGAGATCGAGGCGATCGGTGTCCACCACGAAGAACCCGAAGCGATCGTGGGGGGTGAGCGGCCCGTCGGGGCCGGCCTGCGACTCCAGCGTCGAGGGGTCGCTCGCGGTCACGCAGATCGGCGACCGCACGAGGTCGTGATGGCAGAGCTCGCGGGTCTTCGCCAGTCCGTGGGCCGCGATCCAGTGCACCACCAGCGGTTCGCCGTGACTGGTCTGCTGGGCGAGCCGGGTGACCTCGTCCGCGTCGAGGATCGGGGCGTTGAGCCGGATCGCCCGGCCGTCGGCGAGGGGGATGAGATCGCGGTGCTCGTGGAAGTTCCGGGCGTCGGGATGGTCGGCGGGCAGCGTCTCGCCGCGGAGCCCCGCGACCTTCCGGAGCACCGCATTCACGAGGCCGGCGGCGCCCTGATGGACGTGTCGCCGGACGCGGGTCACCGTCTCGTTGATCGCCGCGTGATCGGGCACGGTGTCCATGAACAGCAGCTCGGCGGTGCCGGCGAGCAGGGCGGTGCGGATCGAACCCTGCAGGATCCGCCAGTCGCGGTCGACCTGCGAGGCGGCGATCGCGTGCAGGGTGTTCCACCGCTGGAGCACGACCTGCTCCAGCGCCTTGGCGAATGCGGCGTCGCGGGGGGCGAGCCCGGAGACGTCCACCGAGCCGATCGGCAGATCGGGATACTTGCGGGCGATCCGCATCAGCCGCGCGTGCACGCGGTCTCGGGCGTCGCCGTGCGACGGATCGGGGAGATCGGCGTCGCCGCGGCGAACCGTCTCCGAGGTGCCGGCGGGTCGTCTGGGGCCGGATGCACCGCGGCGGCCGGGTCTTCCCTTCTCGGGAAAACCTCGGCCGCCGCGGGATCCGCCACGGGAGGGTGGTCGGGTCATGCGATCAGGAGGATACCGCCGCCGCGGCCGCCGCCTCCTTGAGGGCCGCCGCCTTGTCGGTCTTCTCCCAGGTGAAGGTGCCGGGGCCGCCCTCGCCGGGCTCGCGACCGAAGTGGCCGTGGGCCGCGGTCGCCCGGTAGATCGGCTTCTTCAGATCGAGCGAGCGGATGATGCCCGCGGGCGTCAGGTTGAAGTGCTCGCGGACGAGCCGCTCGATGACCGACTCGTCGATGGTGCAGGTGCCGAAGGTGTCCACGAGGACCGAGGTCGGCTCCGCGACGCCGATCGCGTAGCTGAGCTGGACCTCGCACTCGTCGGCGAGACCGGCGGCCACGATGTTCTTCGCGATGTAGCGGGCCATGTACGCGGCGGAACGGTCGACCTTCGAGGGGTCCTTGCCGCTGAACGCGCCGCCGCCGTGCCGACCGCGACCGCCGTAGGTGTCCACGATGATCTTCCGGCCGGTGAGGCCGCAGTCGCCGTGGGGGCCGCCGAGCTCGAACTTTCCGGTGGGGTTGATGTGGACGACGATGTCGTCGTTCCACCAGTCGCCGAGCACGGGCTTGATGACATGCTCGATGATCGCCCGCTTGAGCTCCGCCTGCCGCGACTCGCCGTTCCACTCGGGGCCGTGCTGGGTGGAGAGGACCACGGTGCGGACCGCGATCGGGCGTCCCTCGTCGTATTCGACGGTGACCTGGCTCTTCGCGTCGGGGCGGAGGGCGGGAATGATCTCCTGCTCGCGGACCTCGGCCTGACGCTTCACCAGCCGGTGCGAGAGGTCGATGGGAAGCGGCATGAGCGACTCGGTCTCGCGGCACGCGAATCCGAACATGAGTCCCTGGTCGCCGGCGCCCTGCGCATCCTCGCTCTCGCCGTGCTTGTGCCGATCGACGCCCTGATTGATGTCGGGGCTCTGCTGGTCGAGCGAGACCAGCACCGCACAGCTGCGACCGTCGAAGCCCTTGTTCGCGTCGTCGTACCCGATCTCGAGGGCCGTTCGACGCACGACCTCCGCGATCTCGACATAGCCGTCGCAGGTCACCTCGCCCGCGACCACCGCCATGCCGGTGGTGACCATCGTCTCCGCCGCGACGCGGCAGTTGGGATCGACCGCGAGCATCGCGTCGAGGACGGCATCCGAGATCTGGTCCGCGAGCTTGTCGGGGTGACCCATCGACACGGACTCGGAGGTGAAGAAATGGCGGCGGGTGGTCATGGGCGGTCCTGCGACTGTGGATCGGGAATGGGTCGGCGATTCATCCATTCAACCGATGAATGGATGAATGGGGAGAGTAGCCCATGCGCCGGGGTGGGGGGACGCGAATGCGAAATCGAGAATGGAAAATCGAGAATTGAGCCTCGGCGCGCGGTCAGAGGCTTCGAAGGAAGGCGATCAGGGCGTCGCGGTCCTCGGCGGACATGGTCCGGAAAGCCTCGCGAGCCATCGCCGCCTCGCCGCCATGCCAGAGGATCGCCTCCTCCGGGTTGCGGGCCCGTCCGTCGTGGAGGTACGCCTCGCCTCCCGCGACCCCTGCGGTCAGACCGAGGTTCCACAGTGGGGCGGTCCGCCACTCGGCGGCACCGGCGTCGCCCTCGGCCATCGAGTCGGCGAGTCCGAGTCCGAGGTCGTGCAGGAGCAGGTCGGTGAACGGGCGGATCGTCTGGTCGCGGAGTTCCGCGTACGGGTGGTTCGCGCCGGTGACGAGTTCGGGTCGATGGCACGCGCCACAGCCCGCCTCCTCGAACAGCGTCTCGCCGCGAAGGGCCGTCTCGTCGGTGAGATCACGCCGGGCTCCGACCCCGAGCAGCGAGACGTAGCGGTTCAGGAGTTCGAGATCGCCGTCGCCGAGTTCGGGCGTCTTCGTGGTCGAGCCGTCGTCGAGCACCGGGAACACCGAGGTCGTCACGCCCATGTCGCGGTTGAGGGCGTGGGCGATCTGGGCCCGGATCGACGACTGCCGCCCCTTGGCGGTGAATCGGCCGAGCAGCGTGCGGGACGGATCGGTCGGGTCCGGGACGAACCGCGCCGCTCCGGAGATGCCGTCGCCGTCGTCGTCGCAGGGGTCCGCGAGCGCGAGGATCGTCGCCTCGTCGATCGCTTCGAGCAGCCCGAGTCCGACCAGCGGCTGGGCCGAGCGGACCGCGTGGTACGCCGGAGCGTCGCCGTCGAAGGCGACGATCGGACGACGAAGTTCGTACGGGGTGCCGTCGCCGTAGGTGCCGGCGATCGTCTCCCAGCCGTCCAG
>JAUIHC010000020.1 GCA_030432455.1 Phycisphaerae bacterium
CACCGGCGACTTCAACGACGACGGCGCCGTCGATGGCGCCGACTTCGGTGCCCTGATCGCGGCGTGGGGCGCGTGCAGCGGCTGCCCGCAGGATCTCAACGGCGATGGCGACGTGGACGGTGCCGACGTCGGCCTGTTCGTCGCCGTCTGGGGCCCCTGCCCCTGATCGACGACGATCGCGTACCCCAATCCGGCAGGGGCGGTTCACCGCCCCCGCCGGCCTGGGGGTCGTTCCCGGCGGGGAACGACCTCCAGGTCGAGGCGGGACTCGACATCGCCGCAGACCGGCGGAGTCCCCCATCGACAGACTCACCCGACTTCGGAGCTGGAACGAGATGCGTTTGACGACGAACAGCGCCACCCTGATGGGCGGACTCATGGTGATCGCCGCGGCCGCCTGCACCGCGACCGCCGACGTGACCGTCCTCGCGATCGACTTCGGACAGTCCCCGGGACCGAGTTGCGGCGAGAGTCCGCTGTTCTCCGGAACCTTCGACGGTTCGAGCGACTTCGTCGCGATGACCATCGGCGATTGCGGCTCGGTCGAGAGCCCGACGCTCGACCTCGGCGACGGCGCGGTCTTCTCCTTCACGGACGTCACGGGCTGGAACAATACCGACGGGGCCCCCGCCGATCAGACTCAGGCCCTCACCGGCGATCACTTCTTCTCGAACTGGCAGGGAGGCGGGCCGGTCGCCTTCTCCCTCGACGGTCTCGATCCCGCGGACATCGTGATCCTCGAATTCATCGATCGCCGCGGGGGAGAGGCGGCGCTGGTCACCTTCGAGGGACTCGTCACGCTGGTGAGCAGCGACGCGGAGGGGGAGTTCACCGATGTCTCTTCCGGGGGGGTCACGGGGAGCCCGTCCTACGGCGGCTCGTTCACGGGGCCCGATGGAGGGGGCGAGGGGAATCTGGCCGGGGCCCGGATCACCATCATCCGCCCCGACGGTGGCGGCGGAGCATGCCCGGGCGACTTCGACGGTGACGGAGCCGTGACCGGCGCCGACTTCGGCCGACTGCTGTCCGTCTGGGGTTCCTGCAAGCGTTGCCCGGAGGATCTCGACGGGGACGGCACCGTCGGTGGCGCCGACCTGGGAGCGTTCCTCGCCGCCTGGGGTCCGTGCCCAGGCGGCTCGACGGGTGCCTGCTGCCTCGGCGAGCAGTGCTGGTCGATCGCCGAAGCCGACTGTGCGATGCTCGGCGGACAGTACGCGGGTGACGGCATCGACTGCGACACCGTCGTCTGCGAGCCGCCCGTTCCCGGGCTCTGCTGCGAACCGGGTGAGGTTCCCGGCTGCATCGACGCGGACTGCGCCTCGGCGGTATGCGTCCTGATCCCGGACTGCTGCGAGATCCTGTGGGATGTCGCGTGTGCCGACCTCGCCATCGAGGTCTGCAACGGCTGCGACGGCACCACCGACTTCAGCCGGTACGCCATCGACTTCGGCCAGTCCCCCGGACCGAGCTGCGGCGAGAGCCCGCTCTTCCTGGGCGTCTTCGACGGCAGCCGCGACTTCCTGCCGCTGGATCTCACCGATTGCGGCGCGGTCGAGAGCCCGTCCATCGAGTTCGGCGACGGTGTGACCCTCGCGTTCACCAACGTGAGCGGGTGGAACAACACCGACGGGTTCCCCGCGAGCGAGACGCCTGCCCTCACCGGCGATCACTTCTTCTCCTCGGCCCTCGGCGCCGACGATCCGGTCGGCTTCTCGGTGAGCGGCCTCGATCCGACCGACATCCTGCTGCTGGAGTTCGTCGATCGACGCGGAGCCGAGACGGCTCTGGTCGTCTTCGAGGGCATGACCACGCTGGTCGATCTCGAGTCCGAAGGCCGCTTCACCGATGTCTCCGGCGGCGGCGTCACCGGAAAGAGCGTCTACACCGGCAGCTTCACCGGCGCCGAGGGGTTCGGAGAAGGCAACCTCGCCGGGGCCCGGATCACCATCATTCGGTCCGGCAGCCAGATCGGCGGGGCGTGCTGCCTGGGCGGGTCCTGCCTGCAGATCGGCGAGAGCCTCTGCGAGACCCTCGGGGGCGTCCATCAGGGTGACGGGACCGATTGCGAGGACGCCGACTGCGAGCCGGCGACGGTCGGCCCCTGCTGCGAACCCGGTGAACTCCCGAGCTGCCTCGACCTGACCTGCGCCCACGTGGTCTGCCTCACCCTCCCCGACTGCTGCGAGGTCCTCTGGGATGCCGACTGCGCCGCCCTGGCGATCACCGAGTGCAACGACTGCGACGGGACCACCAACGCCCGGGTCGCCGCCATCGACTTCGGCGTCGCGCCCGGCACCGGAGCGGGCTGCAACGGGCCGAGCCCCGTGTTCACGGGCGCCTTCGACGGGATCGACGGCTTCATCGGCCTCACCATCAGCGACTGCGGTCAGATCGAGAGTCCCGAGATCGCCCTCGGGGACGGCGTGTCGTTCCGGTTCACCAACGTCAGCGGCTGGAACAACACCGACGGCGCCGCCCCCGATCAGCCGCAGGCACTCACCGGCGATCACTTCTTCTCGTCCTCGCTCGGCGCCGACGACCCCGTCGCGTTCTCCATCTCGGGGGTCGATCCCTGTGCGACCGTGATCCTGGAGTTCGCCGATCGCCGCGGAAACGAGGCGGCGCTGGTCGTCTTCGAGGGCATCTCGACGCTGGTGAATGCGGTCACCGACACCGAGGCCGCCTTCACCGACGTCTCCGTCGGTGGAGTGACCGGACAGAGCGTCTACTCCGGCACCTTCACCGGAGCCGATGGATTCGGCGAAGGCAACCTCGCGGCCGCGAGAATCACCATCATCCCGGGCGACCCCGACTGCAAGACCGATCCCTGCGCGGGCGGAATCGGGGATTGTGCACAAGCCTCGGATACGCCCGGGTGCAGTTGCACCGACTGCGAGGACATCGTCTGCGCGATCGATCCGTTCTGCTGCGAAGGCGCCTGGGACCTCGTCTGCGTCGATCTGGCCACGACGAACTGCACGCCGTGACGCCTCAGGCCCCGCCGGGGCGGATCGAGAGTTCGGTGATCGCCGCGTTTCGCGGCATCTCCACGGCGTGCACGACGCTTGCCGCGACATCCTCGGCGGTGACGAACGCCGTCGGGTCGTAGTCCTTCCCCTCCATCCGGTGCACCTCCGCCTGCATCGGCGTGGCGGTCCGGCCGGGGTGGATGCCGATCACCCGCACCCCGCGGCCGGAGAGCTCCAGCCGCATGGCGTCGGCGATCGCGCGAAGCCCGAACTTGGTGGCGGCGTACACCCCCCAGGCCGGGAACGCCTGATGCCCCGCGCCGGAGTTGATGAAGACGACCTGCCCGCCGGACGCGACGAGCGGCGGGGTCAACGCCTGAGACAGCACCACCGGGGTCCGCAGGTTCACCGCATAGTGCCGGTCGAGGTCCGCAGGATCGACATGCTCGATCTCGGACATGACGCAGATCCCCGCCGAGTGCACGAGCACGTCCAGTCGAGGCAGATCCGCGGCCCATCGCCGCGCCGCCGACTCGGTGGCGGCATGATCGAGCAGATCGATTCGCTCGGTCACCGCCCGGGCGCCCAGAGCCTCCACCTCGGCGGCGATCGCGGCCAGGCGGTCCTCGTCGCGACCCTGCAGATGCAGCACCCGCCCGGGGGCCGCCAGTCCCCGAGCGATGGCGGCACCGATGCCGCTCGAGGCACCGGTCACGAGCACGACGGCGGAGTCGGGGAGCATCGGGGGATCCTGAGGTCGGAGAGGGAGATGACGAAGAGACGGCGAAGGAGAACGGTCGGAGTGACGGTCAGAACTCGACCCGCTGAAGCTTCGCATACTCGAGCACCAGCGTCTTGCGTCCGACCACCTTGAAGTCCACGATCACCGAGTGCACCCGGCCCCGCGGCATGAACGCGGAGACCACCCCCAGACCGAAGAGCGGATGACGCACGGCGGTGCCCGGCCGGAACGCGGCGGCGAGTCCGTCGCCGGGATCGTCGTCGTACTCGATGTGCCGACCGTCACCACCGCCACCGAAGTCGTCATCGCCGTCGCCCCAGCGATCCGCGAAGTCGCGTCGTTCGCAGTGCTCGTCGGGGATCTCCTCGAGGAACTGGCTCTTGATCGCGGCCTGACGCATGCCCCGCACGGTGCGGACCGAGGCGCTGGTCACGAGGAGGTCCCGCTCGGCCCGCGTCATGCCGACGAAGCAGAGACGACGCTCCTCCTCGAGCTCGATCTCGCTCTCCCGCGCCCGGCTGTGCGGCAGGAGTCCGTCCTCGACCCCGATCACCGCGACCGCGTGGAACTCGAGGCCCTTCGCGGCGTGCAGGGTCATGAGCGTGACCGCGCCCTGTTCGGCGTCGATCGCGTCGGCGTCGCTGACCAACGCGACCGACTCGAGATACTCCCGCAGCGCCACCCCCATCGGAACCGTGCCGTCCGTGCCGTCCGCGAGCGACGGAGGCACGAAATCGGCGGCGGCGGAGACGAGTTCCGCGAGGTTGGCCTGACGCTGCCGCTCCTCCTCGCTCTCGAACTGCCCTTCCGGCCGCTCCAGACCGCTCTCCCGCAGCACCCGCGAGACGAGATCGCCGAAACCGGTCGAGTCCCCCGCCGCGACCTCGCGCCGCCAGTCGGCGACGAGCCTCGCGAAGCCGAGCACCGCCTTGCGGCTGCGGGTCGCGACATCGCCGAGCAGCGACTCGTCGCCGCAGGCCTCCGAGAGCGATCGCCCCTGCGCTGCGGCCGCGGCCTCGACCCGCTTGATGGTGCTCTCGCCGATGCCGCGAGTCGGCACGTTCACGATCCGGCGGAAGGCGACATCATCGGCGGGATTCGCGAGCATCCGCAGGTACGCGAGCGCATCGCGGATCTCCTTGCGGTCGTAGAACGCGGTGCCGCGGGCGATGACATAGGGCACGCCCTCGCGGCGGAGCTGGTCCTCGAGCACGCGACTCAGCGCATTCACGCGATAGAGCACGGCCATCGATCGCCACGGGACGCCCTCCTCGTCGGCGAGCCGCCGCAGGTGATCGACCACATGCTTCGCCTCGTCGTGCTCGTCGGAGAGCCGGACGATGCGGACCTTCTCGCCGTCCTCCAGATCGGTCGAGAGGTCCTTCGCCTTGCGGCGGCGGTTGCACGCGATGAGTCCCGCCGACGCCTGCACGATGTGGCCGGTCGAGCGGAAGTTCTGCCCGAGGGGAATGATCCTCGCCCCCGGATGCGTCTCCTCGAAGTCGAGGATGTTGCGGATGTCCGCGCCGCGCCACGCGTAGATCGACTGGTCGGGATCGCCGACCACGAAGATGTTGCCGTGGCTCGCGGCGATCGCGCCCGCGATCACGAACTGTGCGTGATTGGTGTCCTGATACTCGTCGATGAGCACGTATCGGAAGCGGTCCTGCAGGGCACCGCGCACCTCGCCGTCGCGCTTGAGCATGCCGGCGACGAGGCGGAGCAGATCGTCGAAGTCCACCGCGTGGTTCTTCTCGAGAATCTTCTGATACGCGGTGTACGCCTTGGCCGCGGTTCGGCTGTGGAAGTCGCTCGCGTCGCGCTGGAAGTCCTCGGGCGACTGCAGCGCGTTCTTCGCCCCGCTCACGATGCCGAGCATGGACCGGGGCGGCCAGTTGCTCGGATCGAGTCCGACATCCTCGAGCGCCCGCTTCATCGCGGCGATCTGATCGGCCGAGTCGTAGATGGAGTAGTCGGCGTCGATGCCCGCGGCGCTCGCGTGGTCGCGAAGGAGCCGGGCGCAGAAGCCGTGGAAGGTCGCGACCGTGAGTCCGCGCCGCCCGGGCAGGTCGGGCGGAAGCAGGTGTTCGACCCGCTCCCGCATCTCGCGGGCGGCCTTGTTGGTGAAGGTGACGGCGAGGATCTGCCAGGCGGGGATGCCGAGCGAGACGAGCCAGGCGATGCGGCGGGTGATGACCCGGGTCTTGCCCGACCCCGGGCCGGCGAGGACGAGGGCCGGACCATCGAGGTGCGTCACCGCCTCCCGCTGGGCGTCGGTGAGGCCGTCGAGCAAGGCGTCCTGATCGAGCGTCATGCGGCGAGTGTACGGACTTCGTTCGGGTTCCGGGGCGGCCGGAGCCGGGAACCGGCGCCTCTTGACGCCCAATCCACAAGATGTTGGGGAACGGCACCCGGCGACGGGTCGTCCACACCCAGATGGCGTGCTGGACACTGGCAGAGAGGTCGGTACCCTTCGGAAGTTCCAAAAACCGCCGGTTCCTTGAAAGAAGGGCCAAATGTGGTGGTTTTAGGGTTGCCACCACAACATGTGGTGGGCAAGATGCAGCCCGCGGGGTTCGAAGAGCGTTCGGACGAGCGTCTCGAACCGAGGTCCGCAGGAGTGTGAGCGTTCGGTTCCCGGACCATGCGAGTCGGCCTCGGCCGCTCCGACCGGGCTTCGAAGGCGGTGGAACGCCTTCGATCGCGAGACGACCGACAGGGTCGCTCGACCGGACGACGCCCGAGCCCGGCAGGGGCGACGGCATTCGACGGGTTCGCCCGTCAACGTGGAATCGTCCCGATCACGATCGGGACGACACGGTTCGGAGAGTGGGTCGCGACCGTGGATGGTCCGACCAGTCCGGTTCGACAGGACGACGCCAGGCGGCGTCCCCGAGAACCGATTCGGAGAGCAGCGAGTACCAGGAGTCGTCGCATCTGTGGCCCAACCCGTTCGGAGTCCTCGGCATGACGCCGAACCCATGACCCCGATCATCGGAATCGACCGCCACGCCCGCCCGACTCGTCAGACGCGACTGGGACCTCGACCGCGATGGACCGCGGCACGTCCCCCTTCCCGGTCGATCGACCGCCGACCGGGAGGGCCACGCGTCGGAACTCCCACTGCCCCCGACACCCTCCCACCACTCCACGCTCCGCGTGGTCGCCACTGACGGCGACCTCACGCAGGCCGGAGTCCGGCGACAGGACGTCGCCGACTCCCCTGGCCTTCGAGGCGTGCGCCGGCTCGGCGCCTCGACAGGAGACGATCGAGCCGGTCGATCCGGGCACGCCCGGATCGGCGTCCGAGTCCCGCCCGTCGGGACGCCGCAGCGAGCGAGGTGGCCGATGGCCGACGTCTTCCCTGCTGCCGGACATCCCATCCGCGTCACCCGACGCCATCGCCTCGACCCGTCGAATCGACGGTCCGAGGTCTCCTCGCCCCGATCTCGCACGCTCCCCCGCGCCGCCGCGATCGTCGCCTGAACGCGACGACTCCCGACGGACGCGGGCGGGCCTGCGTTCCGCATCCCGCCACCGCCCAGACGCCAGACGGCCAAGGACAACCACGCTCATGAAGATCTCACGACGTTTCACCTCCCCGGACCAGGACGTCTTCTCCACCGTCGAGTGGACCACCCGCTCGAGTCGCATCGGCAACGCCGACGGTTCGGTGGTGTTCGAGATGAACGACGCCGAGATCCCGTCGACCTGGAGTCAGCTTGCGACCGACATCGTGGTCAGCAAGTACTTCCGCAAGGCCGGCGTGCCGCAGCAGAGCGCCGACGGCTCGGCGATCACCGACGAGCAGGGCCGGCCGGTCCTCGGTCCGGAGCGGTCGGTGCGTCAGGTGGTCGGTCGTCTCGCCGGCTGCTGGCGTCACTGGGGTGAGCGGTACGGCTACTTCTCGACGCCCGCGGACGCGGACGCGTTCCAGGCCGAGCTGTCGTACATGCTGCTGCACCAGATGGCGGCCCCCAACAGCCCGCAGTGGTTCAACACCGGCCTGAACTTCGCCTACGGCATCACCGGCCCGGCTCAGGGTCACTTCATCCCCGACCACGCCACCGGCGAGGTCACCCTCGCCCCCGACGCCTACTCGCACCCGCAGCCCCACGCCTGCTTCATCCAGCGGGTGAGCGACGATCTGGTCGGCGACGGCGGCATCATGGACCTCTGGACCCGCGAGGCCCGCCTCTTCAAGTACGGCTCCGGCACCGGCACCAACTTCTCGCAGATCCGCGGCGAGGAGGAGCCTCTCTCGGGCGGCGGCCGCAGTTCCGGCCTCATGAGCTTCCTGAAGATCGGCGACCGGGCCGCGGGCGCCATCAAGTCCGGCGGCACCACCCGCCGCGCCGCCAAGATGGTCTGCCTCGATCTGGACCACCCCGACATCGAGGCGTTCGTGGACTGGAAGGTCCGCGAGGAACTCAAGGTCGCGGCCCTGGTCGAAGGCATGAAGCAGCTCCCGCAGGAGCAGCAGGACCTCGCCGCCGAGCTCGGCCTCCGTCTCGACTACGACTTCAACGGCGAGGCGTACTACACGGTCAGCGGCCAGAACTCGAACAACAGCGTCCGCATCTCGGACGAGTTCTTCGACGCGGTGGACACCAACAGCGACTGGAACCTCGTCCGCCGTACCGATGGCGAGATCGCGAAGTCGATCCCGGCGACCGGCCTCTGGGAGCGGATCTGCTTCGCCGCGTGGAAGTGCGCCGACCCCGGCGTCCAGTTCGACTCCACGATCAACGCCTGGCACACCTGCCCCGAGGGCGGGCGCATCAACGCCAGCAACCCATGCTCGGAGTACATGTTCCTCGACGACACGGCCTGCAACCTGGCGTCGATCAACCTCATGAAGTTCTACGACTCGGAGACCCGCACCTTCGACGTCGACGGCTACGAGCACGCGATCGGCCTCTGGACCATCGTCCTCGAGATCTCGGTGCTCATGGCGAGCTTCCCGAGCGAGGAGATCGCCCGGCTCAGCTGGAAGTACCGCACCCTCGGCCTCGGCTACGCCAACCTCGGTGCGATGCTCATGCAGGCGGGCATCCCCTACGACAGCGAGGACGGTCGCGCGATCGCGGGCGCCCTCACCTCGATCCTCACCGGTCGTTCCTATTCCGCCAGCGCCCTGCTCGCCGCCGAGCACGGCCCCTTCGACGGCTTCGAGACGAACCGCGAGAACATGATGCGGGTCATCCGCAACCACCGCCGCGCCGCCCACGGCGTCGCCCGCGAGTCGGGGGAGTACGAGGGACTGCGGATCGCCCCGGTGCCGATCGACCACGACTGCCTCGGCGGCGCGAACATCAGCAACGCCGCGACGCTGCGCGAGCGGGCGACCAGCGCCTGGGACGACGCCCTCGCGTTCGGCGAGAAGTTCGGCTACCGCAACGCCCAGGTCTCGGTGATCGCCCCGACCGGCACCATCGGCCTGCTGATGGACTGCGACACCACCGGCGTCGAGCCCGACTTCGCACTCGTGAAGTTCAAGAAGCTCGCCGGCGGCGGCTACTTCAAGATCGCCAACCAGTCGCTGCGTCCCGCGCTCCGCGCCCTCGGCTACACCGACACGCAGGTCGATGAGATCATCACCCATGTCATGGGCCGACTCTCGCTCGAGGTGCCCATGCCGCTCGCCGACGGCACCATCGACGGCGACACCACCTTCCGCGACCACCTCCTCGAGAAGGGCTACACCGGCGAGGATCTCGTCGGTCTGGAGAACCAGCTCCCCACCGTCTTCGAGCTTCGCTTCGCGTTCAACGCATGGTCGATGCCCGAGGGCGTGCTGCAGGCCCTCGATGTCGATCCCGAGAAGGCCCGAGCCGACATGTCGTTCGACGGCCTCGCCGCCCTCGGCCTGACCACCGCCCAGCGGAAGACCCTCAACCGGCTGATCTGCGGCACCCAGACCGTCGAGGGCGCCCCGCACCTCGTGGACGAGCACCTGCCCGTCTTCGACTGTGCGAACAAGTGCGGTCCCGAGGGCCGTCGCTTCATCGCTCCGCAGGGCCACATCCGCATGATGGCCGCCGCCCAGCCGTTCATCTCGGGGGCGATCTCGAAGACCATCAACCTTCCCGCGGAGGCCGAGGTCGAGGAGATCGGTGCCTGCTACCGGCTCAGCTGGGAGCTCGGACTGAAGGCCAACGCCCTCTACCGGGACGGATGCAAGCTCAGCCAGCCGCTCAACACCTCGGCCGACGCCGAGAAGGATGACGATGTGGACGCCGACGAGGCGCTCGAGTCCAGCGGCGCCATCGAGGCCGCCGATGCGATGCTGGAGGCGAGCCTGGAGGCCGCCGCGGCCGAGACCAGGGTCATCGAACGGGTGGTCGAGAAGGTCATCGAGCGTCCGATGCGGCGTCGGCTCCCCGACACTCGCGACTCGATGACCCACAAGTTCAACGTCGCCGGCCACGAGGGCTACCTCATCGTCGGTCTCTACGAGGACGGCACCCCCGGCGAGCTGTTCATCACGATGGCGAAGGAAGGCTCGACGATCGGCGGCCTCATGGACAGCCTCGGCACCGCGATCAGCGTCGCGCTGCAGTACGGCGTGCCGGTGCAGAGCCTGGTCACGAAGTTCGCCCACCAGCGGTTCGAGCCGATGGGCATGACCACCAACCGCGAGATCCCCTTCGCCAAGAGTCTCGTCGACTACATCTTCCGCTGGCTCGGCATGCAGTTCGTGCCGGGCTATCGCGAACAGAACGCGCCGAACAGGACGCCGGCCACCACCACCGCCCCCTCGTCGCCCGCGGCGAAGACGGTCACCGTCAAGGAGGACACCACGTGCTGCAAGCAGTCCGATTCCACCACCGTCCAGGTGAAGACCGATTCGACGGCCATCCCGTCGTCGCCGAGCGTCACGGCCGCGAGCTCCTCCAGCTCTTCGTTGCAGGCGGAGATTCGCGACACCCTCACCACCACGCTCGGTCCCGACGGTTCGACCACGACGATTCGCTCGCACACCGAGTCCACGCAGAAGCAGTCGGTGCTCAACCAGGCGAATGCCGCGCTCATGGGTGACGCCCCCGCCTGCGACGGATGCGGGTCGATCACGGTGCGGAACGGCACCTGCTACAAGTGCCTCAACTGCGGCAACTCGATGGGCTGCAGCTGAGCCGCGAGCCGGTCGGCGGCGGGTGCCGAGCACCCGCCGCCGATCCCCGGCATCGACACCCGATGCCGGGAAACCGATCGAGACGCCCACCTCTCGATCGGATTCGACCGGACGGATGGCTCTCCGACGCCGTCCGATCCGGTCCCCGCGACGGAAGCGGGATTCGGTTCAGGTTCGAGACGGTCGACGAGTGGACGGACCCTCTCAACTGGTCGGCGACGCAGGGACATGCGGACCCGACTCCCCTCAGTCTCCGGAGGGGTGACCCTCTCCTCGAGCCCGCTTCCGTTGCATTCTCTCTCACTTGGCCGCTGCAACGGCGGCCACATCCCCTCGCCCCCGCCGCGGACGCCCACCTCCGCGGCGGGGGTACTTGCGTTTTGATCGCTCGGAATGGCCCTTCGGGCCACACCTCGCTTTCGTGATCTCGGTCGGCGCAGCGTGGAAGGCTGCGCAGGTTGGGTCGGGCGTGTGAACGCCGCGGGCTCGATCGATCACCGAGACGGCCGAGGACCCCCTCCGCCCGCTGCGCGGGCACCTCCCCCGGGACCGGGGGAGGAGAATCGGGGTGCCGCGCCGACACCAGAATTCCGCTCCCCCGCCCGCGGGGGAGCTGTCGCCGAAGGCGGCTGAGGGGGCCCACGCGGGTCACGGCGTCGCCAACCCGCAATCACCTGATCTCCTGCTCACATGCTCTCGCCGAAGGCGCCCGAGTTCTGTCAAACTCCCCTCGAATCTCCAATCTCCAATCTCCAATCTCGACTCTCGCCCCCCACCCCCATGCCACCCCCGACCTCCCATCTTCACTGGATCGACGCCCGCGACCGTGCCCTCCGCGATCCGGAAGGCTGGCTGTCACTCGTCGCCTTGCACTGGCTCGTGCCCGGCGACACCACCATCACCGTCTCGGGTGCGACGGACGATCGGCGGGTGGTCCTGCCCGGCGCTCTCGCGTCGCCCGCGGCCACCGTGTCACTCGCCGACGACGGACGCGTCACCGCGACGCCCGCCGCCGGTATCGACGCGACACTCGACGACGCGGCGATCGCGCCAGGGCTCACCGTGGATCTTCGCGACGACCGGAACGGCCCGCCGTCGGTCCTCCGGTTCGGCCGGTTGCACGTCACCCACATCCACCGCCAGCATCGGGCGGCGCTTCGCATCCGCGACCGGGAGGCGCCGACGCTCGTGAACTTCCGGAGCGTGCCTCGCTTCGACTTCGACCCTCGCTGGACCGTCCCCGCCCGCGTCGAACCCGCCCCGCCGGACGCGACCATCCCCGTCACCCTCATCACCGAGCATGTCGAGGACCACCCCATCGCGGGAACGCTGGTCTTCGAGATCGACGGGCGTGAACATCGCCTCGTCGCCGAGAAGAGCGGCGAGGCGCTCTTCGTCGTCTTCGGTGACGAGACGAACCGCCGAACCGACGACGCGGGAACGTACGGTGGCGGTCGCTTCCTGTCGGTCCCAGCGCCGGATGCCGACGGTCGGACCACGATCGACTTCAACCGTGCGGTGAATCCACCGTGCTCGTTCACCCCCTTCGCGACCTGCCCGACCCCGCCCGAACCCAACCGCCTTCCGTTCGCCGTCCTCGCCGGCGAACGGCGACCCCACTGACCGGAGCCCCCGCATGACCCCCCGACGACGCCCTGGAATCGCCCCCTGTCTTCTGACCCTCGTCACCACCGCCGGCGGCTGTGCCATCGGAGACGCTCGCCCGGCCGCGGTCGAGCGGCGGGAACACACCTCGAACCTCAATCACGTGGTGCTCATCTCGCTCACCGACCCCGCCGACGCCGCCGCCTGCGAGGCCGACTGCCGGGAGATGCTGGGCGCGATCGAGGTGGTGGAGACGATCTGGGTCGGCACCCCGGTCGACACCGGCCGGGCCGCGGTCGATGACGACTATCAGGTCGGCCTCTGCGTCGGCTTCGAGACGGTGGACGACCTCCAGGCCTACCTGCAGGATCCGCGCCATCTCGAGCTGGTCGAGGTCTGGAAACCGAGAGCGGCCCGGTTCCGGATCTTCGATGTCGGAACCCGGACACTCGACCGATAGAGAGCCGACACGGACACCCCCTTCCCGCACAGAGGGTCCGATAGACTCGCGGGAACGGAAGGAATCAGATGGCCATCCAGACCTCGATCAAGAAGAGCTTCGTCTACTGGAACCTGCTCTACCTCGTCCTGTGCGGCGGTCTGGGCGCGTGGGGCGCGTACGACTATTGGGTCAGCATCCCGGCGAAGGAGGAGGCGGTCGAGCGGTACACCTCGCTCATGGGCGAGTTCGCGACACTCGAACTGCGCGGGCAGTACCAGCAACTCGCCGGGAAGCGGGCCCAGAACGCCCTCACCGAGGACGAGCGGGCCACGCTGCAGGAGCTCGAGAAGTCGATGCAGGAGGCGGGCATGACCTCCGCCCCGCCACCGCTCTCCGATTCGGAGAAGGCCCGGTACACGGAGATCAAGGACATCCTCACCGCCGAGTTCGAGAACACCCAGCCCGAACCCCCGGCGAGCTACGACCGGTGGGTCAACCTCTGGGTCTATGTCGTCGGCACCGGCATCCTCGGTACGCCGTACTTCGCGTGGCGACTGGTCTCCCGACGCGGCCAGACCTGGCGGCTCGAGGACGACGGCTCGCTCTCGACCCCGGAGGGGACCTACCCCGCGGACGCGATCGAGGACATCGACATGTCCATCTGGATGAAGAAGTCGATCGCGAAGGTCCGGATCCGCGACCGTGCCGAGCCGGTCGTCCTCGACGACTACGAGTATCAGGACGCGTACAAGATCATCGGAGCCCTGGCCCAGCGGTTCCATCCGGACGAGTGGACCCCCGAGGCGAAGCCGGTGAAGGAGGATGCGACGCCGGTGAAGGAGGATGCGACGCCGGTGAAGGAGGATGCGACGCCGTTGAAGGAGGATGCGTCCGAGGTCGCCGATCCCGAATCGGACGGCACCCCCCGGACCTGACCCTCGGGATCCGGCAGCGGCTGGCGGTATCATGGGCGATTCGATGCCGGCTCCCCCGAGGAGTCGGCGACCCCGAGTCCCCCGCCCCGGAGCCGGACGCATGCGCGCCACGACCGAGCCGACGACCGCCCTCGAGAAGACCGACCGCTGCGGCGACCTGCCGCATCGCCCCCGCGTGCTGCTCGGCAAGATGGGCCTCGATGGCCACGACCGCGGCGTGAAGCTCATCGCCCGACTGCTCCGCGACAGCGGCATCCACGTCATCTACTCGGGTCTCTGGCAGACCCCTCGCAGCCTCGCGATCGGGGCCCGCGACGAGGACGTGGACTGCATCGCCTGCTCGATGATGAGCAACTCCCACCTCGTGCTGGTGCCGAACCTGCTCAAGGAGCTCGCCGCGGTCGGTCGTCCCGACATCACCGTCAATGTCGGCGGCATCATTCCGCAGGAGGACGTCCAGACCCTGAAGGACGCCGGCGTTCGCGAGATCTACCACACCGGCACCGGCATGGACGAGATCGTGGACAGCGTTCGCCGCTCGGTGACCGACTACGGCCCCGCGAACTACGACGACCCCAACGCGAACCTCGCCCGCATGTTGAGCCTCGCTCATGCGGGCGCCCCGCCCGCCGACGCCCCGCGGGCGAGGCCCAAGCGGGTCGTCGGTCTGACCGGCGCCCCGGGCGCCGGCAAGAGCACGCTCGTCGCGGCGATGGCGAACGAGGCGGTGCGACGCGGAGAAAGAGTCGCGGTCGTCGCCTTCGATCCGATGAGCCCGATCACCAGCGGCGCCCTCCTGGGCGACCGACTCCGCGTCGACTTCAATGCGGTGGACGACAAGGTCTTCTACCGCAGCCTCGCGATCGTCGGCGAGGACTACCGCAGCCTCCCCGACCTCATCGAGCTCGTCGGTGGCGCGGGTTGGGACACCCTGCTCATCGAGACGGTCGGCGCCGGGCAGAACGACGTCGCGATCCGCGAACACGTGGACATGACGGCGGTCGTCGTGGTGCCGGGCATGGGTGACTCGGTGCAGATGGACAAGGCGGGCATTCTGGAGATCGCCGACCTCTTCGTGGTGAACAAGGCCGATCACGCGGGCGAGCACCAGCTCGTCCGCGAACTCATGGACATCGCCGAGGGACGACCGATCCACGAGACGGTCGCGACCGAGGGCAAGGGCGTGGTCGAGTTGCTCGAACGCATCCTCGGCTGACCATCCGACCGTCATGGGCTCCGTTCCCTGGGATGTCGTCCTCACCTCGCTGCTCATCGTCGCGGCTCGGGTCATCGATGTCTCGCTCGGCACGCTCCGCACCGTCTCGATCATGCACGGGCGACGGGCGCTCGCCCTCGCCCTGGGCTTCGTCGAGATCCTCGTCTGGGTCCTCGTGGTCAGCGAGGTCATCGGATCCATCAAGGACAACATGATCTACGGCGTCGCATACGCCGGAGGCTTCGCGCTGGGCACCTGGCTGGGGATGACGATCGAGCAGCGGCTGGCGATGGGCACGCAGGTGCTGCGGGTCTTCACCCGGAACGGCGACGCCATGGCGGACTCGCTTCGCGAGGGGGGCCATCGCGTGACGGTCTTCGATGGCCGCGGACGCAACGGTCCGGTCGCGATGCTGTTCGTCCAGAGCGATCGGCGGAAGGTCAAGCGGATGCTCGCCACCCTGCGGTCGATCGATCCGGAGTGCTACTACACGGTGGACGACATCCGGCTGGCCTCGATCGCCGACGCCCACCACCTCGACCCTCGAACCGCGTCCGAGCACGCCCACTCGGCCTCGGTCGGCATCACCAGCAGCCCGGTGAGCGACCCGGAGATCCGGTCGGTGTTGAAGAAGAAGTAGTAGTAGTAGTAGTAGTAGTAGTAGTAGTAGTAGTAGTAGTAGTAGTAGTAGTAGTAGTAGTGGTGGTG
>JAUIHC010000021.1 GCA_030432455.1 Phycisphaerae bacterium
AGCGGCGGTACGCCTCCATGCCGGGAGGCTCGGGGAAGGCCTGATCGAAGGGGAACGCCTGCGCGAGATAGGTGTTCTCGAACTCCGCGAGCAGATCGGCGCGGACGGTGTCGTAGGCCATGCGCCGTTGATCGTCGGGGGCGCGGTTGTAGATCGTCAGGCGATCGACCAGCGGAAGGGTCCGGTCGAGCAGCACCGCGCGGAAGATGTCGCGGACGCTGCTCTCCAGATCGCCGATGAGATCCTTGATGCGACCCTCGCCGAACTTGTTGGTGTAGTCGTTGTACTCCGTCTCCTTGAAGAAACGGGTGAGGTCGCCCGCGAATCGCACCGCGTCCTCCAGAACCTCGGGCCGACCGAGCAGGAGTCCCTCGCGGAAGCCGCGCCGCAGCGCCGCGTAGACATCGCTTCGCGCGACCTCCGGCTGCATCTCGTACTCGCCGGTCGCCTGATCCTTGACGAACTTCTCGATCGGCACGGAATACTCGGGGTTCGGGATGACGCCCCCGACGCCGTAGAGCGAGTCGAGATAGGCGTAGATCTCCTCGGCGTCGGCGTACTCGCCCGCCCGCCAGAGTTCGCGGACCGCCTGCTTCATGAAGTTCTCGTGGAAGTTCGAGAAGGTGTCGCCACCGCCGCCCCGCGAGTCGTAGTGCTTGTCGTAGACCTCGCGGAAGTACTTGTCGATCGACCGGATCCAGCGGGGATCGTTGAGCCGTCCGGGGTTCTCACCGCTGAAGGGATCGACGGTCATCAGGCCGCTGCGGGCGAGGGCCTGCATCGCCTGGATCCAGACGCGGTCGTTGTTGATGACCTTGTGCACGTCCTCGGCCGACTCGTACCGCTTGGAACCGCGCTCGGTGCCGAGCCGACCCCAGTACAGGGCGTGAGCCTGCGGATGCCGCCAGTCGATCGGGCCGAGGTCGCGGGTGAACTCCCACATGACCACGGGGTCCATGTTGTAGTCCTCGCGGAGGACCTTCTTCCGCAGGTACGAGAAGAAGTTCCGAACCGCCGCCCGCCGCTCGGGGTCTGCGAGCACCGAGTCGAATGCGGCATAGACGGGGTCGTTCTGCTTGAACGCCTGGTCGAGTCCGAGCAGTCGGGCGTACGGCGAGTTCTTGACCGCGAGCCACTTGCCGGCGTTGAGCAGGAAGTCCCGATCGAGTCCGATCCGGAACTGCGGCCCCTGCTCGTCGAGGGCCGCGGCGAGATCGTCCACGACCGCCTGGGTGCCGGGCACGCGGGCCTCGGCCTCCTCGAGCGTCTCGGGGGCGTCGGCGATCTCCTTGATCCACTCGATGCGGTCGGCGTGGTCGTAGGGCTCGGGGCCGAGGAGGTACTCCCACTCCTTGGCGTGCTCGCGCTTGTAGTGGAGGTGGGCGTCGTCGCTGACGCCGTCCATCTTGTGGGCGAACCAGAACGCGAGCTCCTTGTGGAGCACGACATCGTTGGGGTTGTAGCGGAGTCCCTGGTTGCGGACGAGGTCGATGCCGGCCTTCACCCAGTCCCACCGCTCCTCGGGGGTGTTGGTGAGGACCGACACGTTGTAGGCCATGTTGTGGCCGTGGAATCCCCAGACCTGCGCGAAACGGGGCTGCAACTTGGTGATGAGGTCGGCGTCGCTCATCACCTCGTAGAACTGCCCCTCCTCCTTCATCATGTTCACCTTCAACCAGAGGTAGTCCACGATGATGCCGCGGAGGGCGCCGATGGCGGTGCCGAGGGCGACGATGGGCGGCGCCCCCTCGACCGAGACATCGGTGTAGCGAAGCCCGAAGCCGTCGCGGCCCTCCAGCCGCCCGACGATCTCGCGCAGGCCGTCCTCGCCCCGCCAGTCGATGCGGACGAGATCGCCGTACGCCCCGGACCAGTCGCGGGTGCCGGCGTCGTAGGAGAGATCGAGGTCCGACTCCTCGGAGACCGACTGGACCGTCTCGAGGCGTCGGATCAGACTCGTGAACACCTTCTCGGGCGCGGCGCCCTCGAGCGGTCTCCCCTCCTCGTCGGTCGGGGAGATCAGCAGGTACTCCTGACCGGCCATGTCGAGCAGACCGGGAAGCAGGCCGCCCGCGAACGCCGCGGACACCGCGGCGACGACGAGGGCGACGAGCTGGACGAGTCGATCCTTCATGATGGCTCAGGCCGGAAAGGGGTGATCCGAGAGACGATCGGAGGGGCGAAGGGGTTCAGCCGTGTCCGCTGTAGGTCGCGAGTTCCCGACGACGGAAGACGGCCCAGGCGACGGCGAGCGTGGCGCCGCACCAGAAGACCCCGATGACGAGCAGGTTCCGGACGACATCGTTGAGCGACACCAGACGGCCCTCGACCACGAGACGGTTGGGACTCGCCTCGCCGAACGGCCTCAGGAGCCACTCCACCGACCGGGCCACCGCCGCGATCGCCAGCTGGACGATGCGGATCGGCGCGATCGCATCCGCGTCGGGACGGAACTGATTGAGACTCTCGGAGATGAACGGTGTCATCGATCCGCCCACGAAGACGGTGAAGGCGAGCAGGATGGCCACCGGGAAGCTCAGGAACGTCGCCGCCGCGACGCCGAGCATGCCGAGGAAGCCGAGCTTGATCCAGTCGATCACCATCGCCCGGATGAAGTTGGACTCGAAGCTCGCGGCCTGCCAGAGCACCTCGAAGCCGTCCGGATCGAAGACCAGCGACGCCCCGTTGGCGAAGAACTGCCGGGTCTGCACGCTCGGCGTCTCGGAGAATCCGCCGTTGAGGATCTGCACCCGCAGGACGCCGTCCTCGTCGATGAACTCGGCGGGCACCAGCGTCCGCTGCCGCTGCTCGGGCACGACCATCTGCTGGACCTCGTCCCCGCTGCTGGGGAATCGGAAGACGACCGGGTAGCGGTCGGTGCTCTCGGAGCGGCCGATGTGGAACTTGTAGCGAAGGGTCAGGTTCCGCTCGGCCCGGCGGGCCGCGCCGAGCCCGGGGAACTCGTAGACCCGGGCGTCGTACTCGCGATTGTCGTCGAAGCCGCCGGGCGACACGGCCCGCTGCTTGTCCAGATGCTCCTGACGCAGTCGTCGCACGATGCCGCGGATGACGTCGAACTCGTTGGACTCGCCCCGCTCGACCTTCTCCCGGGTGATCGGATCGTTCTGGAACTCCGCATAGGCGAGCTCGCGGACCTGCACCTCGTCGAGCTGGTCGAGCACGGGCCGGATGCCGATCCGGGCGGTGAGCACCTCGTCGTAGAGCTCCACCATCGCCATCGGATCGTCGGCCCGCGTCCCGAGGTACTGCGTGAAGCCGTAGATCGACGCCCCGCCGATCGCCATCAGCAGGGCGTCGAGCAGCACGATGCCCGTCCACTTTCCGAGCAGGTACTGGATGCGGCCGAGCGGCTTGGTCGCGAGATGCCAGATCTGTCGATCCCGGATCTCGAAGCTGACCGTGGCGCAGGCGAGCACGACCGTCATGCACGCGGCGAGCACATAGACGAGGGTCATCGAGTCGCTGAGGAAGTTCTGGACCTGATAGCGGACCGGCTCCTCGGGATCGATCCACAGCGGGATCAGCGGCAGCGCGACGAGCATGACCACGATGAACGCGAGGGAGATCCGCAGCCGCAGACTCTCCCGCACCAGCGTCTGCGCGACCGCCGCGATCTGCACGATGACGCCGGGGTTCCCGTGTCGCCCCGGCCGCGGCGACGGCGAGGCGATCACGCCGAGCCCGAGCAGCAGCAGGCGGACCAGGAGCAGGAACGTCGTGACGAGCAGTCCGATCCCGACGATCGTGACCACCAGTCCGGAGTAGCCCCGAAGCCACGGGACCGCCGCGAGCGCCAGCGTCGCGACGGTCGCGATCATCACGGGCAGGAACACGCCGGTCCAGATCGCGACCATGAGCCAGGCGAGGGTCACCCCTCCGGCGGCCACGATGAACCACGGACGATCGATCACCACGGCCGGCAGCCAGTCCGGGATGCTCTCGCCGATCAGGATCGCGGAGATCTCGGCGATCTGCAGCAGCTCGCCGCTGGTCGGATCGAAGAACGCGTCGATCCCCGCCTTCACCCGCGGGCCGCCGTAGGTGCGACCGTCGATGTCGATCTCCCCGGTCTCCAGCAGTCGCGTGGTGACCGGATCGTCCGCGGTGCGATTGACCTCGCGGAGAACCTCGACCACCGAGTCGAACCGGTCGCGGGCGTCCGCCGCGGTCCACCAGCTCGTGCCGAAGACCGCGAGCACCGCCGCGAGCGACAGCACGGTCAGCGCGATGCGGACCCCGGTGCGGTGCTGAAGATCATCCAGCCGTCCCCAGATCGCACGGAGCAGGGTCACGAACCACGGCTCCGATCGTCATCGCCCAGCAGGTCGTCGATGACCGCGTCGTCGTGGCCCTCCGGTCGCTCCGGTGCGGGCGTCGCCGGTCCCGACGCGGGTGCAGTCCCGGCGTCGCGGTCGGTGAGCAGATCGTCGAGCACCTCCTCGCGGGCGGCGGCGGTCTCCTCGGCGGGCGTCGCCGCCACGCTCTCCGCGACGGGGCGGGCCGGCGCCGGCTCGTCCCGCTGAAGAGACTCGATGAGCGCTTCGCCCTCGTCGCGACCGGCGGCCTCCTCGCCCGCGAGGAACGCCGCGGTGCGGCCCCCCTGCAGGGCCCCGGAGGTCTCGGTGGCCTCGGACTGGGCCCGCTCGACGATGCCCATGAACAGGTCCTCGAGCTTCTGACGAGGCCGTTCGACGCCGTCGATCGCGATGCCGCGGCGTCGCAGCACCTCCTCGATCTCGTGGACGGTGTCCTCGTCCAGCGTCGGGGTGCTGATGACGGTGCGGTTCTGGTCGGCGAGCAGTTCGCCGGTGGTGCCCTCGGACTGGATCCGGCCGCCGTAGAGGATGACCATCCGGTCGCACACATCCTCGACGTCGGCGAGGAGGTGCGAGCTCAAGAGGATCGTGGTGCCGCGGCGGCCGAGCTCCAGCAGCAGGTCCTTCACCTGTCGCGTGCCGATCGGGTCGAGGCCGGAGGTCGGCTCGTCGAGGATGAGCAGCTCGGGGTCGTTGATGAGGGCCTGGGCGAGACCGAGTCGTCGCGTCATGCCCTTGGAGAACTCGCCGACCGCGCGACGGCGGACCTTCGCCAGCCCCACCATCTCCAGCAGCTCGTCGATGCGTCGCAGGCGCGTCCGACGGTCGAGGCCGAAGATGCGGGCGTAGTAGTCGAGGGTCTCCCGGGCGTCGAGGAATCGGTAGAGGTACGACTCCTCGGGGAGGTATCCGATGCGTCCCTTGACCGCGACATCGGACGGCTCGCGACCGAAGACGCTCAAACGACCCGATGTCTTGTGCAGGAGCCCGAGGATCATCTTGATCGTCGTGCTCTTGCCGGAGCCGTTGGGTCCGAGCAGGCCGAAGATCTCGTGACGCCTGATCTCGAAGTCGATGCCGTCCACGGCCCGGGCCTTCGCCCGCATCCAGAAGTCGGTGAAGACCTTGGTCAGCCCGACCGCCTCGACGACGGGCTCGCCGAAGGCCGGGCGTCCACCGGTGCCGGGTGCGGCCAGCGTCTGGGTCCGAGTCATTCTCCGGCCTCCTCGCGACCGAATCCGCCGCTCGCGTCGCGCTGCAGGCGACGCCCGGCCTTGTCGATCGAGATCTGTCGGGATCCCAGCTGCCACGATCCGAGGTCGAGCTCGCCGAGGCTGTCCCGTGTGCGACGCTCCAGCGCACTGTCGCGCCGACTCGACGCGATGTCCGCCGAACTCTTCATCCGCAGGGCGAGACCCCCGAGTCCGGGCGGCGCACTCAGCACCTCCACCTGAGGGCCTTCGAGCACCTCGCGGTACGCGTCGAGCCAGAGCTGGCGGACCAGCTGGGCGGGGTTCTCCCGGTAGCTCGCGGACAGGCTGTCCACCCGCCGGGCGAAGGTGCCCAGGCCGGAGTCGATCATGGAGCGATACGCCCGGGCCCGGGTCAGGGTCGCGGCGGCGTCGCCGCCGATGTCGCCCTCGTCGAACCGGGCTCCGATCCGATCCAGCACGCCGTCGGCGGTCTCCTCGTCGCCCAGACTGATCGCGGTCTCGTAGTCGCCGATGAGCGCGACGATGTCGTCGAACGCCGCCGAGCCCGCGGCGTCGTCGAGGATCGTCGAACTCTCGCGACGCGCCACCTCGACCGCGATCTTCGCCCGCTCGCGGGCGGCCTGCACGCCCTGGACGCCCTTGCGAACCGACAGCGGCGGGATGCGGTCGGTGACCGAGATGGCCGCGAGCCGGATGCCGGAGTCGATGCCTCGCAGCGTCTCCTGCGCAAGATCGCGCACCCGACGCGACGCCGCCTCGCGGTCGTCGATGAAGTCCGCGAGGGTCAGCGACGCCGCGACATGCACCGCGGCCCGTTCCATCGCCATGCGCACCACCTCGTCGGCATCCTCGGCGGTGAACCGCGTGAGGAACGCGACGGGATCGTCGATCGAGTATTCCGCGGTCATCCGGCAGTGGCCGAGATCGCCGCCCCGCAGGATGAGCGACCCGTCTCCGCCCGGCCCCGGTCGGATCGGCTTGTTCACGTCCGCGGACTCGGTCGCCTGATCGAGCGAGAGATCCTGCACCGTGCCCGCGCCGCGCGGGGCCCGAAGGTTCGGGAAGAACGCCCGATCGACCTGCACGGTCCGCTTCATCGGGACGGTGACGATCTCGCCGACCGGATAGGGCCAGAACGGCTGCAGACCCGTGCCGATCGCGGCTTCCGAGCCCTCGCCGACCACCCGTCCGAAGAGCGTTCGCACCCCGGTGCTGTTCTCGCGGACGGTCTGGAATCCACTGAAGAGAAAGACCACCGCCAGCCCGAGGATCGCAAGCTGCAGGACGCGATAGCTCAGCCGAAGGGCGTCGGCGAGACTCTGGTTCGCCGGGTCCATGGCGTCGAGCATCTCGCCGCCCTCGGCGTCGGTGACCTCGAACTCCGCGGACTTCTCGCGGCGCGGAGTCGCGACCTCGACCGCCTCCTCGGCGACGGGATCGAAGTCCGGTCCGCGATCGGAATCCTCCGGAGCGCCGGTCATCGGTCGTCTCCGGCGATGCCCGCGTCGATCTCGACGGCCGGCCGGGGAATGCCGCCCTCGTCCACCGGCGAGTCGAGGTCGATCAGGTGGAACGGGGCCCGGGTCATGTCGGTGACGAAGGTGGTCGAGCCGCGAAGGCCGGCCCGCAGGGTCTCCAGCCACGAGAGGAAGATCGCGAGGTCGGCATGCTCGCGCATCTGCTCGTAGTAGCGGGTGGCCTCCTCGTTGCCGCGGGCCTCGATGCTCGCGGCCCACTGCTCGGCGAAGTCGCGGATGATCTGCGCCTGCGCCGTCGCCTGCTGCTTGATCGTGTTCGCCTCGGAGTTGCCCCGCGCCTCCTCGAGGTTGGCGAGCGTCTCCTGCACCGCGGACATGCGTCGCATCACCGCGGTGGTGGTCTTGGGCGGGAAGACGATGCGGCTGATGCCGATCGAGAGCGGCACCACGCCGGTCGGGGCGTTGGCCCGGACATCCTGGAGGATCGACGCCTCGGCCTCGGTCAGCTTGCTGTCGGCGCCGATGAGTTCGTCGAAGCGGTAGCCGCCGACCTGCGCCACCGAGCCCTGCAGCAGGGTCTCGAGCTCGCGCTCGACGCCTGCGAGCGAGCCGTAGCTGTTGTAGAAGGACTGCGCCTGCTCGTCCTCCTCGCCGATCTTCCAGAGCAGGTACGCCTGGACGAGGACCTGCTGGTCGTCGGCGGTCTGCACGGTCACCAGCGGGGAACGCACCAGCTGGCTGCGGGTGTCGAGCTTGGCGACGGTGTCGATGAAGAACGGCAGCTTCAGGTGCAGCCCGGGCTCGCGAACGATGCCGGCGGGATGGCCGAGGCGGGTCGTGACCGCGAGTTCGTGGAAGTTCACCGTGAACGTCGTGTTGAAGAGGATCAGCACGAGGACGATGAGTCCGGCGACGGAAGCGGTGATGGTCCTGCTCATGTCGGAGGGTTTCCGGGGGACGGGACGGCGCGGAGGAATCGAGTCGGAGGGTCAGGAGCCGGAGTCGGCCCCGTCGTCGAGGTAGTCGCGGAGATCGAGGCCCTGCGAGGGCTCCTGCATCTCGAAGTCGAGGTCGGTTCGGCGGGGATCCACGCCGAGGACGTACTTCGCACGCAGCCGAGGCAGGGACTGCTTGAAGACGTCCATGATCCGCCGCTGGCGATAGACCTCGGGGGCCGCGTCGTAGGAGGCGACCTGTCCGAGCACCTCGGCCGCGTTGCGGCGGGCCTCCATGTGGATCTGCCAGCGAAGACTGCGGGCCGAGGCGACGAACGACGAGATCATGCCGGGACTGTCGCGAAGCAGGTTCTGGATCGCCACCCGCTCCGCCACGACCTCGGGATCGTCACGGCCCTTCTCCGCCTCGAGGGCGAACAGGCTCCGGATCCGATCCACGATGTCTCGGGCGAGCGTCGCGTCGCCCACCAGCGCCGCGAGCGAGCTGTCGGCCATCCGGCGGGCCTCTTCGAGCGTCTTCTGCGTGTTCTGGGTGTCGATCGACAGCTCCTCGAACATCGTGACCGCCTCGTTCGGCGGACGCAGGGCCGGAATCGCGATCGAGACGACCTCGACCCCGGTTCCCGCGGCGTCGAAGACGTCCTGCACGCGACCCCGAAGGGTGGACGGCAGGGTCGAGCCGCGGGGCGAGAGCACGTCCTCCAGCGACAGCGTGGAGAGCGTCTGGGTGACCACGCGGAGCGCGAGCTCCTGCAGCGCCTGCTCCCGCATGTCGAGCGTCGATCGCCGGGGCTTCACACCGTTGCAGAACGAGAGGAAGTCGATGAGCCCGCCGGTCCGCACGCGATACCGCAGGATGACGTCCGCATCGACCAGCGAGAACTGGTTGGAGACCTGCGGCCCGGAGCCGGTGACCGGGGTCGCCGTGTCTGCGTCCTCCTCCACCACCTCGACGTCGGTGATCAGACGATCCACGGTCCGGGCGATCTCGGTGGGAAGCGGATCGGCGGCGACGAGGAAGAGCGGATTCTCCGCCTCCTCGTTCGGATCCCAGAGGAAGACCGCGCCGACTTCGCGGGGCGTGCCGTTCAGACTGATCTCGCGGACGCGGGCGGCGTCCATCGAGACCACGGTCTCGATCGGCCACGGCCACTTCATGAACAGCGATCCCTCGTGGACCTCGCCGACCACGGCCCCGCCGCGAAGGCGGACCGCCTGATGCCCGGGTTCGACCACCACGATCGCGCTGAGGGCGACGAGACTTCCGAAGGCGAAGACCAGCAGCCAGACCGCGCTGCGAAGCAGGAGCTGATAGCCCCAGGAACTGGTGATGTCGAAGCCGAACTGGTAGTTGACCGCCTCGTTGATCGATCGGACGATCGAGTCCGGCGCCGCGAAGAGGCTCAGGATCCGCGAGTCGAAGGCGGGTCGCGGCACCTCGCCCGGGCGACGGGGGCGGTAGAGGTTCAGGACGAAGTTGAGCACGATCTCCGCCGCGAGCAGCAGCATGTAGATCGCCAGCCCCCACGCCACGCCCTCGAGCACCCCCGGCTTCTCGAAGAACCGGAAGGCGATGCCGATCGCGACCGCCAGCAGCACGAGGGCGTTGCCGACCATGTGGCCGGCCCCGCCCCGGAGGTTCGCCCACGCGGTCCGGGCGGCCATGCCCGCGACGAATCGCGAGAAGATGAACGCGACCAGGGCGAGTCCGAGCGTGATCGCGAGCTGCCAGCCGAGGTTGGCGCCGACCCCGAAGGGCGTGACCTGGACATCCGGATCATCGAGCTTGCCGAACCAGGAGAGCGTGCCCCATCCCAGCCACACCAGCAGGGTCGCCACGAGCAGGCTCGCCGCGGGCATCAGCCAGGTGTGCATCAGCCGCAGCCGCCGGGCGGCGACGTCGGTGTCGCCCTCCGAGAAGATGCCGGTGCCGTCCTCGCCGCGTTCCGCCGCGAGTTCGTCCCGCTCCAGCGCCTCCAGTCGTTCGAGACGATGCTGATGGAACACGATGACCAGCGACATCCAGACCACCACGCCGGCGAGCACCGGCATGCTGGCGATCTGGAACGCGGAGTCGGCGAAGAGGAAGCCGTAGACCAGCATCACCAGGCCGATCCCGAGCTGCAGGAGCAACCCGAAGCCCGCGACGCGGGTGGCCTGTTGATACGCGAGATGGTCGGTTCTCATGCTCGGCGATCCGGGACGACCGGGGTGGAGGCGAGAGGTCGCGAGGCGACCGGACGGGAGGGGGCGGGCGCTCCCGGAGTCGTCGATGAGGACGTGACGACGGCGGGGCCCGCTTCTGGCCGCGGGGAGGGGGGCCCCGGGCGGAGGGGGAGATGACGCGGAAGTCGAACGCTTCCGAACGACCGGGACGAACCAGCCGTGGAGGTCTGGCAGTACGATCCCGGGTCCGAAGGGTTCGACGCCCGCGTGGGTGGAGATGATACCCCGAGGGGCCGGCCCTCACCGGCGCCGCTCGTTCACCCGTTCGCCTCCCGCCCCGAAGGATCAGCCTCCACCATGGCGACCCTGGAACAGCTCCTCGCGATCGCCCGCAACACCTTCTTCGAGAGCATCCGGCAGCCGGTGCTGCTGGTGGTGCTGCTGGTCGCCGGGCTCCTCGTGATCCTGAGCAATCCGTTCAGCGCCTACACCCTCGAGGACGACCAGCGGATGTTCGTGGACATCGGTCTCTCCACGATCTTCATCGGTGGCGCGATCCTCGCCGCCTTCGTGGCCACCAACGTCCTGACCCGGGAGATCGACAACCGCACCGTGCTCACGGTGGTCTCGAAGCCCGTCCCCCGGCCGGTCTTCGTGCTCGGCAAGTACCTCGGGGTCGCCGGTGCCCAGCTGGCGGTGCTGCTCTTCCTCACCCTGCTCTTCATGCTCGTGGAGATCCACGGCGTCCGGCAGACCGTCACCGCCCCGTGGCATCTTCCGGTCATCCTGCTGGGTTCGGGCGCGGTGATCCTGGGTGTCGCCGCCGGCATCTGGTGCAACTTCTTCTACGGGTGGGTCTTCTCGAGCACGTTCGTGGTGCTGACCACCCCCCTGCTGCTGCTGGCCTACGGGCTCTGCCTCATCCTCGGCCCCGACTTCACGCCCCAGCCCCCCGCCAAGGCGTTCGAAGGTCAGTTGTGGCTCGCCGCGGCGACCCTGCTTCTCGGCGAATTCGTCCTGACCGCGATCGCCCTCGCCGCAAGCACCCGGCTGGGACAGGTGCTCACCCTCGTCACCACGATCGGCATGTTCGTCCTCGGCCTGCTCTCGGACTGGTTGCTCGGCCGACGGATCGGGCGTCTCGACGAGATGATCGCGGGCCTGCAGGAGGCCGGTGCCTCGATCGATGCGGGCGTGCTCGCGGAATACTGGTCGCTCAAGGCCGCCTACGCCATCGTCCCGAACTTCCAGGTCTTCTGGCTGGCCGATGCGATCACGCAGGAGGCGACGATTCCGACCTCGTACGTGACCGCCGCCGTCCCGTATGGGCTGTCCCTGATCGTGCTGGCCCTGGCGATCGCGATCGTCCTCTTCCAGCGTCGCGAGGTCGGGTAGCGGCCCGGCGAGCGACGCCGCCCGCTCAGGCGACCGGAGCCTGGTCGTTCCACGACTCGGCCTGATCCACCCGACGCCGACTGGTGATGAGGAATCCGACGATCGCCGGATAGATGATCGGGACCACGCCGAAGATCGCGAGGTTCCGGATGCTCTCGCGGCGGATGGTCTCCTCGTCCTTGTTCAGGTCGTCGAACTGCGGGGCGTTCGGATCGCCCCCGTCCTTGGCGATCTTGTCGCGGATCGCGTCCTGGATGGACATCTGCAGCTCGACATTGGGCTGGATCGCGGCGAAGCCGATGCCGATCCCGGCGAGGGACGAGACGATCGCGAGGATCGCCCAGACCTTCAGGGTGCGGAGGGCGGCCACCCGTCGCCGCAGAAGCCCCACCGCCCCGACCACGAGCATGATCGCGAGCCCCATCCCGAAGAGTCCCATGGCCGTCTGCACCACCTTCAGCCAGACCGGGATCTGAAGGTCGGCTCCATCGATGCCCATCATCGAGAGCCCGGTGTTCCCGAGGTAGATGAACGCCGTGCCGCAGCCGTTCGCCAGGAATCCGAAGGCGGCGTAGACGATCGAGATGATGCCGACCACCGTCGGCCAGGCCGCCTGCCGCCCGTCGAGATCGTCGGGCGGGATCTCGAACGGCGTGGTCGGGGGGACGGGCGGCAGGTCGGTGTTCGCGGGGTCGGTCATGGCGGAGACGGTACTCCGAAACCACCCCGCCACTTTTCAGAGTTCCGGCCGGGAACCCCCGGCAGACGCCCCACCGGAGATCCCCGGATCAACGACACGCCCCCCTCCAAGGATGGACGGGGGGCGGATCGATCGGGTCGCCCACAGGCGGTCGGCGTGACGGCGCGACGGCGACGCCGAGCAGGGGGATCAGTTGCGGCCCTGCCGGGCCTTCTGACGACGCATCCGCTCGATGGTGCGTCGGAGTTCATCCTTGCCACCACCCGGCCCCTGGAACTCGTACAGCATCACCGGCTCGCAGCGGTCGTACCAGCGGAGGAGCTTCTCCAGCAGCACCAGCCGCTGATCCTCGGGCTTGATCTGGATGTCCCGCATGATGCGGGGCACCTCCCGCTTGCACGCCTCGACGTTGTCGATCCAGCGGCGGTGGATCCGCCGGCCGGCGTCGTTGATCTCGTGCCACTCGGGCAGGTCGAGGAGCACCGCGAGTTCGTCGGTGGTGTCCGCGATGCCGTCGATGAAGCCGCTGTGCATCGCATTGTCGGCGTTGATCGTGAGGACCTGGGTGTCGTCGGAGATGTCGAACTCGCCCCGCATGTCGGGATACCACGTGACCTTGCCGGTCTCGGGGTCCTTGTCGTAACTCGCCATCCTGGTGCGGGTGACCATGCACTCGGCGGGAATCCGGCTGCGGCCACCGGCCTCCGCCACATCGCCGAAGTCCTTGACCCACGCGTCGAGCTGGGCACCGGAGATCGAGGTCTGACCCGCGAACATCACCGCCGAGCCCATCGCACCGACCTTCATGAAGTAGATCTCGTCGCAGTGCAGGGCGGTGAACGCCCCCGCCGAGATGGCCTTCTTGATCCACGCGATCACGCGGTGACGCTTCTTCACCTCCATGAGCGTCTCGTGGATCTTGTCACCTTCCATCACGAGACCGCCGGGGGAGTTGATCTCCAGAACGATGATCTGCCCCGGCCCGAACTTGTCCGCCTCGGCGGCGATCTCCTCGATCTCGTCGTGACGGGCCATGATGCCCACCTGACCCTCCCAGGGGAGCAGGAAGACGCCGGGCTTGTCGGATGCCGCATCGTTCGAGACGCCGGTCTCGGTTCCGGCCTCGGTGGACGGACGACGGGGACGCGTGCGGACCGGCGCCGCGTCGTCGCCGCCCGCGGCGGCGACGCTGGTCATCGAGACGATGTCGCTCTCGAAGATCGCCTTGGTCGCGATCCCGCCCGCGATCTCGCCCTTCACCACCACGAGCCGGTACGGCGCGGAGCCGTCGACCTTGACGACGGTGCCGACGACCTGCTGCTCGACCCGGTTCTCGGTGAAGACCACCGTCACCGTGTCGCCGTCGTCTCCGCGCCAGCTGGATCCGTTGGCGAAGCGGAACTCGTGCTGGTCCGCGATCGCCTGCGGGGAGAGGAGGGCGACCAGGCAGAGCACGGTCAGGACGCGGATGAACGATTGAATTCGATCGGGCATGGTTCGCAACTCGAGTGAGGTCGTGGTCTTCAGGATCCGATGATCGGGCGCCGGGTTCAGCCGCCGCCGAGGCCGCCGCCGCCGTTTCCGCCGCGTCCGCCGCGACCGTTCCGGTCGTTCTGGCGTCCGCGCCGGATGCCTTCCTTGATCTTCTCGATCTCGGTCTCGACCGTGAACTGGTCGAGACCGTTCTCACGCTTCAGGCGGGCCTCGACCGCGGGATACCGCCGCATCGCCCCGAGGATCTTCTCCCAGAGGCCACGCTGGGCGCCGAGGTCCTGGATCGTGTTGCCGCCGCGGTCGCGGATGTCCTTGAGCCACTCACCACACCGCTCGTAGGTTCGCCGCCAGTCCTCGACGTACTGCTCGTGGATCTCGGCTCCGCTCGCGGCGGCTTCGTACTCGCGGTAGCCCAGCAGGAACATGAGGTCGTCGAGATCGGCGACGGTCCCCTGCGAGAGCATGACGTTCTCGGCCGAGTCGCTGTCGAATCGGGCGACCGCCTTGTCGCTGCCGTCGATCGTCCAGATCGCGCCCTTGACGTCGTTGGTCCAGATGGTGTTCCGTCCCTCGAACTTCACGCCGAGCACGTGCTGCGGCTCGATCATCGCCTGCGAGAGTTCGAGCGGATGACCACCGGCCTGCGGAAAGCCGGTCGCGATGCCCACCCACGCCGCGTACATCTTGGCCCGCACGTCGGCGTCGGACCAGCCATCGGCGAACCGCTGCACGGCATCGAATCCCCAGAGTCGGGCGCCGTCGGTCATGTAGACGGTCGGCCAGGACATCGCCAGGAGCGTGGAGGCGCCGACCGCATCCTCGATCCACATCACCTGCTTGTCCTCGGGGACATCCAGACCGTTCTTGATGTCCAGCATGAGGTCGCGATAGACCTCGATGTTCTGCCAGAGGCCTTCCTCGCGACGATCGTCGTTCTGGATGTGGAAGTTGGTGTCCACGTCGGCCGAGTCGAGCCGGAAGACCACGAGATCGGGCTTGACCTCGTTGGCGTCCTCGACGATCTCCTTGTAGATGTCGGGATGGATGTCGGTGCCCATCTGACCGCTGAAGGGGATGACGTAGACGACCGGGGCCCGGTCCTCGGCGGTGGCGGTTCCCGCGGCGACGACGGCGGCGAGGCCGGTGAGCGCGGTTCGGTGGATCAGGGCGTGGTGGAACATGTTCCTGCTTCCGGAGGGCCAGAGGGGGGGAAGGCACACGGGGGCTCGTGCTTCCAGGATCACGGGGTCACGGGATCACGGGATCACGGGATCGCGGGATCACGAACCGACTCGTCGGTGCCGTCGGGACACGAAGAGACCTGCGACAACTGAAGCCGCGTTCGAGCAGAATATCAAGTCGTTCCGACGATTCCGGCCCCCCCGCCCCGTCACCCGTCTCCATTGGAGGTCGCGTCGGCGATGGCCATGGCGGCCTGCAGAGCCGACTCGCGATCCGTCAGGCGGCCTTCGAGCTGGGCGTCGTAGATCGCGTCGAGGATCGATCGGAACGCGGGACCGGGCCGCAGACCGATCGCCACGAGATCGTCTCCGGTCAGGATCGGCGTCGGGGCGATCCCCGTCTCCGCCAGCACCGCGACCTCGGCCCGGACCGCGGCGGCGACCTTCGGCGCTTCGAGAGCCACCAGGCCGAGCCCTCGCTCGAACGCGGCCCGGGCCGCCAGCCGCTTTCGGGCGGCCACCCCGGCACCGTCCCAGTCGTCGAGGAGGGCTCGCCGGACCTGCAGCATCGAGACCAGGTCGTCTCGCTCGTGGTTGGAGAGCACCAGCGAGTCCACGAGCCGGTCGATCGACGCCC
>JAUIHC010000437.1 GCA_030432455.1 Phycisphaerae bacterium
CTTGTGTTGTTCGTGAACCTGGAAATTGTCGCCTGTCCCGCTTTTGTGGGCTGGCCCTCTCCGGGGGCACTGGAATCGACGACGCCCCCGGGTCCGTGGACCCGGGGGCGTCGTGCGTCAGGCGTCGTGATCGGGGTGGGGCGAGCGTGCGGGCCGCGGATCAGCGGTTGAACAGCGTCCGCAGCCGCTCCTGGGCATCCTCGGTCTGGATGAGTTCGGCGGAGATCTCCGCCCCCTTCGAGAGTTGCTCGTCGTCGTACGACCCGTCGAGTTCGTTGAGCCACCGCTTGGTCGCGGCGATCGCCTCGCGTCCGCCCTTGGCGAGCCGTTCGGCCAGCGCGACGGTTGCGGACTCGAGTTCGTCAAGATCGACCAGGTGCGTCGCGAGTCCGCGCTCGAATCCCTCCTGTCCGCTCATCGTGCCGCCCGCGAGCAGCATCGCCCGGGCCGGACCGGCACCGATCCGCTTCACGAGGAACGGCGCCACGACCGCCGGGCAGATGCCGAGGTCGATCTCGGGGTAGCCGACCTTCGCCTCGGGGTGCGTGAACGAGAAGTCGCAGACCACCATCAGCCCGCATCCGCCACCGATCGCGGCGCCCTGCACGCGGGCGATCGTCGGAATCTCCAGACGTCGAATCCGCCGACTGATCGCGGCGAGCCGTCGCAGCATGTCGCCCATCAGGATCGGATCGTCCTGCACGGCCTTGAGGTCCATGCCCGCGCAGAACGACTTGCCATCACCGGCGAGGATCATGACGCGGATCGGGTCGTCCTCCCGAGCGATGCCCGCCTCGACCTCCTCGATCGACGCCTCCATCGCCGCGATCATGTCGAGCGACAACGCGTTGCGGGCGTCGGGTCGGTTGAGGGTGAGCGTGGCGACGGGACCGGTGATGGAGAGGGTGGTGAGCATGAGGGGTGGAGAGAGTAGAGAGTCGTGGTGGGAGGAGTTCTAGGAGTGGACGTGACTTCTGTCGCTGTTCTACCACGACTACCACCAGCACCACCACCCTATCCCCAGATCCGTCGTCCGCACTCCGGGCATCGCTTCGGAAACCGCTCGGCCCGCAGGTCGTAGCGGCAGTCCGGGCAGAGGCCGTGGCTGAGTCGGGTGATGATCCGCCGTCGCCGCAGCCGTCGGGCCATCCAGTTCGTGGCCTGGACCAGCCGGATCGCCGCGGCGGCGACGGCGAAGACCAGCAGCCAGAGGATGCCGACCAGCGCGATGGTCGATGGCCAGAATCGGCGATGCTCGACCGCTCCCTCGCGCATCGCGGACACCACCGCCTCATGCCGACGACCGGTCTCCAGCACCGCGAGCACCGCCTCGAAGCCGCCGGTGAGGTCGGACCCCGTGGTCGATCGCAGCTCGGCGATCGCGGCGTCGTCGGTCAGATCCACCCGACGATCCGGAGCCTGGACCGGAAGGGCGGTCGCTGCGGGCGGTGGCACGCTCGCCCGACCGGGGAACGGCCACCCGTACTCGATCCGTCGGCGCTCGATCAGCACCTCCGCCAGCGGGATCGCATCCCGCCAGACGGCGCGTCCCTGCTCCTCGAGCGGAATGCTCCGAGCCTCGATCGGCGCGGTCCGTGACGCACGGCCGAGTCGGACGACCGCGACGACTTCGCGATTCTCGACGGTCCCGAGCTCGTCCAGCGTGAACGCCAGCAGGCCGCCGATCGGCAGCGACAGGATCAACGCCCATTCCGTGGCTCGCGTGTACGGCCCGCCCGGCCGCGTCGCGGACTCGCGCTCGATGCGGCGGAGCCACCGGTGGATTCGACGAATCGGGCCGGGAAGCCAGGCGGGCGATCGCGTGCTGGTCATCGCCGCCTCGCTCTCAACCGCGGGCTCGAAGCGAGTCGCGCACCGCCCCGATCATCGCGATCGCCTCCGCCGACGATCCGCACGCCACGCTCGCGGCGACCGTCGCGATGAACGCGTCGTCGCGGGCGGTGCCGTCGAGGTCGTTCTGGAATCGCTTGGTCTCCCGGATGACGACCGCGTCCAGGTCGGCGAGCCGACGGCACATCGTGCCCACCGCGGTCGTCAGCGTCTCGCGTGACTCGTGCACCTCGTGGACCAACCCGAATCTTCGGGCGGTCCTCGCATCGATGAGATCCCCGCCCAGCATCAGGTGCCTGGCGCCGCCGCTCTCGATCGCGGGCATGAGCGTCGGGATGCTCACCGCGGGCGAGATGCCGAGTCGATGCACGGGGTATCCGAACCGGGCGTCGGGACCGGCGTGCACGATGTCGCACGCGGACACGATCGCACATCCTCCCGCGACCGCCGGCCCGTGCACCTCGGCGACCACCACCGCATCGAGTCGTCGGAGTCGGCGACACACGCCGCCGAGGCGTTCGAGGAACGACGGAAGCAGACCGTCGTCGGCCATCGCGTCCAGGTCGAAGCCGGCACAGAACGCGGAACCCTCGCCGCGAAGGCGAAGCACGCGACAGGGGTCGCCGCTCGCGGTCGCCGTCTCGAGCGACGCGAGCGCGGGCTCCAGAGCGTCGAACATCGCGGCGGAGAGCGCGTTGCGACGATCGGGATCGGCGAAGGTGATCGTGGCGATGGGGCCGTCGAACTGCAGGTGGCAGAGGTCGGTCATGCAGACGACGGTACCCGGCTGCGGGTCATCACCGCACCATCACGACGACGCGGCGGGTGCCCGGACGATCGCGGAACTCGCACAGGTGCACGCCCTGCCAGGTGCCGAGGGCGAGCCGACCGCCGACGACCGGAATCGACACCGCGGTGCCGGTCAGGATCGCCTTGAGATGGCTCGGCATGTCGTCGGGACCCTCGTCCACGTGCGTGTACCACGGTTCGTTCTCAGGCGCGA
>JAUIHC010000438.1 GCA_030432455.1 Phycisphaerae bacterium
CGCCTCGGCGGCGGGGCCCGCGGCTTGCGCGATCATGCCGGGCGCGTGGGCGCCGTCCACGATCGTCTCCACGCCCCGTCTCGCCGCCATCGCCACGATCTCCGCGACCGGCAGCACCAGGGCCGTGGGCGACGTGATCTGATCGAGGACGAGCAGGCGCGTCCGCGGCGAGAGCGATCGCTCGATGGCGGCGATCGCGTCCTCCGGACCGGCGAGGGGAAGCGGGAGCTCGATGCGCCGCGGCACGATGCCCCGCCGTCGCCCCGCCACGAGGATCGTCTGCCAGACCGCGTTGTAGCCCTGATCCAGGTGAAGCACCTCGTCGCCCGGCTCCAGCGGCAGCGACTGGAGCATCGCGTTGATGCCCGCAGTCGCGTTGCTCACGAATCCCGTGCGGTCCGGATCGCTGCCGAGAAAGCGAGCCACAGCGGTCGCCGCGACCCGGGTCGCGGGAAAGCCGTCCCGCCACACGCCCGCCACGGGGTTCCGCTCGATCTCCAGTCGGTGGGCGGCCGCCCGATCGAGCAGAGCGTGCGGGACGGCCCCGAACGATCCGTGGTTGAGGAAGGTCGTCTCCGAGTCGAGACCCCAGAGGCTGCGGGCCGCGAGACCGAAGGGAATGAGGGTCGAAGATGCCGGAGGCTGGTCGCTCATGACGCGAGAGGCTACCCGTCGCCTCGGTCCGCCCGCCGCACGCCGTCCACCCTCCCGACGAAATCCGTCGCCCCCGAACTTCCGCCGCAACCGCGGGATGCCCCCTCGACGGGGTCTACCCTCACCGGTTCGCCCGGTGTAGGGCGCATCCACCGCCTCGCTCCGTGGCCCCCGGCGAGGCGGTGGCTGTTTTTGAGGGCTCCCCGTGATCCCTCCGCTCACCCCCCCGATCGGCCTCTGTCCGGGTAACATCTCCCGAACAAAATCTGCAGGCCAACCCGGACATGTTCCGAACAGATGGAACGACCCGCCCTGTTGATGGGGCATGGGCCGAGGCCGACCCCGGACCGACGCCCCTTCATACCGCCCGCAGAGACTCGACACGCCATGTCAGGCCACACCCCGAACATGCCGCTCGTTCAGCTCGGTCCCGGAGGGGACTACGTCCGACGGATCATGGCCGACGGAGATCGGCTCGTCGTGATCCAGAACACCTTTGAGACCGGTCGAACCGGCGCGTCGGGCGAGGCTGGCCACCGAGCCGGAGGCTCCCGCCGCCCGAGGGCTCGCCGACCCCGCGGCCGACGACCGGGCGTCTGGGCGAGGCTCGCCGCCTGGCTCGGTCTGATCCCGACTCCCGTCGCGTCGCAGGCCGCCGACCCGGCGCCTGCCGCCCCGTCTCCGTCCATCCCGGTGTCCACCGCTCGTGCCTATCGCCTGCGGCGGGACGACGACCGACTCGTCCGGGCCGACGCCCGACCGCTCGACGCGCGGCTCGGCATCGATCGCCTCGAACTCTCGCGGTCTGCCACCATCGCCGCCACCCTCACCTCGCCCCCGCTCCCGTCGTCGGCGGCGGAGCCATCCGGCTCCGCCGCGGCGACGCCGATCATGACATCGGCCCCCGACGCCGATTCCGAACGCACCAACGAGTCGACGACGGATCGTCTCCCCATCTCCGCCTGTTCGACGACACCCCAACACATCGACCTTCCCCATGCCGCCCGCGTGCTCGCCGAAGCGACGCTCGAGCGACATCGCCGACGACTCTCATCCCTGTCACCCGAGGGCACCCGCCACCATGAATCTGACTCCGAAGCAGCTTCGCGTCCTGGACTTCGTCTGCCAGTACCGGGAGACACACGGCTATTCCCCGACCATGCAGGAGATCGCCGACGAACTTGGCGTCAGCAAGGTGACGGTGTTCGAGCACGTCGAGGCGCTCGTGTCCAAGGGCGCCCTCGAACGGGATCCCAACAGGGCTCGCTCTTTGTCCCCGGTCACCGAGACGCCGGCTGAACCCGCCCCGACCTTCCGTCTGGCCGGACGCATCGCGGCGGGGTATCCGATCGAGAAGTGCGAGGACCACGAGGAGATCAACCTCGGGGAGATCTTCGGCCCTCGCCGCGGCCGCCACGGCGAGATGTTCGCCCTGCAGGTCGAGGGCGAATCGATGCGGGATGAAGGGATCTTCGACGGCGACTACGTGATCGTCGAGAAGCGGGACACCGCCCGAAACGGCGAGCGGGTCGTCGCGTTGCTGCCCGACGGCGAGTCCACGCTCAAGACGTACTTCCGCGAGAAGGATGGGACCATCCGCCTCCAGCCAGCAAACCCGGACTTCGAGCCGATCATCGTCCGGGACTGCCGGATCCAGGGTGTGGTGATCGGCGTGTTGCGCCGCTACTGACCGTCGGGGCCGGGAAGTCGAGCCGGCCGGACCGCCCCGGCGGGGCCGTGCATGCCGACCGCGTCGGACGATCCACTCTGACCAGCCCCGAGCACCTCGCGAGCATCCTGCGAGCGGTGCGAGCGGCGGGGTCGGGATGCGTCGGGTCTCACGGTCGATCGATGCCGTCGGCTCGTTCGGCGCATCTTCCCGGGGAGCCATGACGAGGAGAGGTGAGCGTTGACAGGCGAAAGGTGACAGGTGCGAGATGACAGGTGCGAGATGAACGGTGCGAGGTGAACGGTGCGAGATGAAAGGTGTGAGATGAAAAGTGCGAGGTGAAAGGTGTGAGATGAAAAGTGCGAGGTGAAAGGTGTGAGGTGAAAGGCATGAGGCACAACACCGCGATCCGCATCTTCCGCGGCGCGGAGGCGATTCTTGCGATGCGGGCTGGCGGGTGTCGGAGTGTCGCGAGAACGCCGGTCGGCCCGGGAGTCGGGAGTCGAGAGTCGGGAG
>JAUIHC010000439.1 GCA_030432455.1 Phycisphaerae bacterium
GCGAGATCGCGCGTCGCTTCGGACGCGGCGCATGCTCGCCGGACATCCCCTGAAGGACACCCTCGGGACCAAGGCCCTCGCTCGGGACCAAGGCTCTCGGATGTCACCATGTCGGCCGTGCGACCATTGCTCCCGCACGCTCGACCACGGTCCTTCGACGCCGGCCCCGAGACTGGGTTCCGTGACCGGCCGAGATCACCTCTTCAGAGGCGAAATCCTACCCGTGCCTTCGAATGGACGCCCCCGGGACATCCGAGGGCGAGCACCGAGCGGCACGCGCGGGTTCCTCTCCGCACGATCTCCGCGACGGCTCCCCAAACCCTTCGAAAACCAGCGAAATCCCCCGATTTCCGGACCCCCGACATCACCGGTCACCCGAGTTCGCCGCGGACGCGGTGGTCGTCGGCCATCCGATCCCGGAGTCGGGCGAGACCTCGGCTCAACGCGCTCTTGACGGTGCCCAACGGGGCATCCAGCTGCTCCGCCACTTCCCGCAGAGTGAATCCCTGCAGATACGCCCGCTCGATCACCTCGCGTTGGAGCACGGGCAGCTCCTGGATGCGGGCAAGCACCAGATTGTGGCGTTCCTCCAACTCGAGGCGACCCGGGACCTCGGAGGCCGCCCCCTCTCGACCGACCGGCTCGCCTTCGAGCGAGAGATCGAGCGGCCGGACCCGCCGCCGACGCAACCGATCGATCAGGTGACGCCGCGTGATCAACATGACCCAGGTCACGAGCTTGGCGCGGGCGGGGTCGTACCGCTCGGCCGTCCGCCAGAGCCTCACGAAGACCTCCTGGACGGCGTCCTCGGCCTCGGCCCGCGTGGGCAGCACCTGGCGGGCCGACCGGAAGACGAGTCCGCCGAACCGGTCGTACAGGGTCGCCGCTGCAGCCTCGTCCCCGTCGGAGACGGCCTGCATCAGTTCCCAGTCTTCGCGGTTCGGGTCGATCATGCCGATGGTCGTCCTCCGCTCCTCAAGCCGGATCGTGCTGGAACACAGCCGTGGACCGCAGGCTCGTGGGGATGCAGTGGGGTGGATGCCCACCCGGATGCCCGACGCGAGCGTCGTCTCCGGACCAATGGGACGTATTCGCGGCCTCTCGGGTCGCCGGTTCCAACCGATCGTCAAGAAATCGTTCGAAAGAGGCGTTCACCACGGTAACATCCGTTCAGGCACTCTCCCCTCAGCGGAGTCCGATGTGCAGCGACCTGCCCGGCAATCGAAGACCAGTCGTTCCGGCCGACCTCGGCCGACGGTGTCGGTCCGCGGCTTCAGCATGATCGAACTGCTGGTGGTCCTGTCGATCGTCATGGTCCTGACCGGGCTGCTCATGCCCGGCATCACACGAGCCCGGCACGGGGCCTACCGCCTCATGTGCGCCTCGAACATGCGTCAGATCGGCATCGGTCTGATGCTCCATGGCGAGGACTTCGGCGGCCGCCTTCCCGACAGCCACATGCAGGAGATCGGCCGCGTCGAGGAGATGGGCGCCATCAACACGGGCGAGACCGACGACCTGTCCCGTCGCCCGACCTACGACGGTCTCGGCCTCCTCTGGGAGATGCGATACCTCGACTCCCCGCGGTGCTTCTACTGCCCGGCGCACCACCATCGCCACACCTTCGAGGCGGATGCCGCCTACTACGACTCGATCGACGGCGACTTCCCCCGACGGATCTACTCCAACTACCACTACACGGGCCCCCGCCGCTACGACGAGCAGGGGCAGGTGATCCCCAGCGGCTTCCGGAACATCGATCGCCCGGGCAACCTGATTCTGGTCACCGACTCCCTCCGCAGCGCCGAGGAGTTCAACCACGAGGACGGCATCAATGTCCTCTACTCCGACTGCTCGACGGTCTGGGAGGCGGACACCGCGTCGCGGATGCGGCGGAGCCTCCCCGTCGAGTCCAGCCTCGGCGAGTCGTCGTTCGCAGGCGGGATGTGGGTCGTGAACATCTGGAACGATCTCGGCATCACCCCGGAGTGATGCTCGACCCCGGCCTCAGCCCTCCGGCTGTCCCGGATCGATGGGAAGATCGATCACGAATCCCCGGTGCCCCCCCGCCCCCGGATCGAACGTCTCGATCCGAATGTCTCCGTCGAGATCCCCCAGAACCTGATCGATGCGGAGCAGCGGTCGCTCCCGGGGCCAGGTCGCCGTCCATCCGGCACCGTGGTCGGAGACCAGATCCCGCAGTCCGGATCGCAGCCGTCCCAACGCGGGCGTCCGCGGGGTCATGTTGAAGTCCCCCAGCACCAGCCCCTGATCGGCGAGGTCCACGCCGGCGGTCGCCAGACCGTCGAGCAGTCGGTCCGCCACCACCTCGCGATCGAGATCCGGATCCGACGGGAGATCCACGACCAGAAGTCCGGACCATCCGAGGCGATCCGCCAGCGACGCCGGCAGGCCGACCCCCACGGCCCGCACATCTCCCGCCGCCACCAGCGTTCGAAGGCGACATCCGCCGAACGGCGAGGCGACCAGGACCGGCGACCGCCACTGGACGGACCACTCGCCGGGGCCTCTCGTCCCGTCCCCCGGGTCGGCGAGACGCCGACGCCAGACCGGGGCGATCCAGCCCGGATTGACGACCACGACCAGATCGGGACGCCGGCCGAGGATGGCGTCGAGGGCGATCGCGGCCTCCGGTTCGGAGGGACTCTGGGCGTTGAGGAAGACCACGCGGAGCCTCGGATCGGGCGCCGCTCCGCTCCAGCCGAAGTCATGCCGAAGCACCCCGGACGCCGGGCCGATGATCGCGGCGAGGCAGACGATCGCCCGGATTCCCCGCCGCGACGGCGCCCCGATCGCCAGCAGCGCCCCCGCGAT
>JAUIHC010000440.1 GCA_030432455.1 Phycisphaerae bacterium
AGACGATCGGCGGTCGCGAGGTCCTCGACCCGACGCTGGGTGAGTGGTTCGCCCTGCGGAGTGAGGAGCACGCGGCGAGTCGGACGAGCGTCCATCGCCTCGATCGCGTGCACCGCATCCCACAAGGGCTGGCACATCATCACCATGCCGGGCCCTCCGCCGAACGGCCGGTCGTCCACGGTGCGATGCTTGTCCGAGGTCCAGTGCCGGAGGTCGTGGAGGTGATACTCCGCGGCCCCGCAGGCGGCGGCTCGTCCGGGCATGCTGGTCGCGAGAACCTCGCGGAACATGTCGGGAAAGAGCGTCAGGACGTCGAAGCGCATCGGTCGTGATCCGAACGGCGTTCGGGGGTCCGACCGCGGAGTGTCAATCCGCGTTCGGCTCTGCCGACACCGGCGCATCCTCGGACACGAGGTCCTTGTGATGCGGACCCGGCTTCGGATCGATGCCGTGCTTCTTGAGAATCGCGGCCACGGTCTCGCTCGGCTGGGCGCCGACGCTGAGCCAGTGGTGGATGCGACCGGCCTTGAGGTTGTAGCGCTTGGTGTCGTCCGAGGTGATCGGGTCGTACCAACCCAGGTTCTCGATGACGCGACCGTCACGCGGCGACCGCTTGTCCATCGCACCGATGCGGTAGAAGGGGCGTCGGATCCGGCCCATGCGCTTCATGCGCAGAACGACCATGTGTGTGTCCTCGCTGGCGTGGTCCTCGGCTCCCCCGCATCACGCGATGCAGGTGCCTGGAGCTCGGGCGACTCGTGGAGGTTCCGGACGGAACCCGTGCGAGCCGGACCTTCGGTCCACGGGGGCGAATCGGGGAGGATAGCGGAAGTGGGGGAGGGCGTCGAGGGTCGGGCGCGGGGGGCGAGTTTCGAAAGTCGAGATTCGAGATTCGAGATTCCAAACCGGGGCGGGGTCCAATAACACGCTCTCCGACTCCGCTCCCCCGTGTCCGGGGGAGCTGTCGCCGAAGGCGACTGAGGGGGCACTCGCGGGTCACAGTGACGCCACCCCCGGCAGAATCTCCTGCGCTCCTGCGCTCCTGCGCTCCTGCGCTCCTGCGCTCGCCAACGCCGCCCGGGTACCATCGACCCGACGATGATCGATGTCCCCGCCCAGATCCTCGACCGGGTTCGCCCGCTTTGCATCCGCTACCGAGTGGCCTGTCTGGAGTTCACCGGTTCGGCGGCCCGTGAGGACTTCGATCCGCAGGCGAGCGACATCGATCTGCTGGTGGAGTTCCTTCCCGAGGCCGGGGTCTCGGCGATCGAGTTCGTGGAGTTCGCCACGGCACTGGAGGCGATCTTCGGGCGGCGGGTGGATCTGATCGAGCTCAGCGCGGTCACGAACCCGATCCTCCGCGAGGCGTTTCTCCGAGACCGGGTGCCGTTCTATGCAGCCGCGTGACGTTCGTGTGTTCCTGCTCGACGCGTTGGCCGCGGCCGAGTCGATCGTCGGACTGCGGAATCGACTCGTGCATGGCTACTTCGCCATCGAATGGAGTCGGATCGTGGCCCTCGTGGAGGGCGAGGTCGACACCTTGATCAGGGAACTCCGTCAGTTGGCCGAGTGATCGTCAACCGGTGCCCCCCGCAGAATCTCCTGCTCACCGGTTCTCGCCAACGGCGCCCGTCAGATGAAGAGCCCCTGGATGAGGCCGGTCCAGAGCACCGCCACGTCCTGCAGCAGGCCGATCACGGTCCGGCCGAACGGGGTGATCCAGAAGACCAGCATGAAGACCGCGAGGCCGACGATGCCGGCGTTGGGGTGCATGAGCAGTCGGCGGTAGCCCGACGACATCGACGCGAGGATCCGTGACCCGTCGAGCGGCGGAACCGGCAGCAGGTTGAGGGCCATGAGCGCGAGATTCAGCCAGCCGCCCGTGAAGAGGAACAGGAAGACCCGCTCACCCCACGCGGGGGCGTCGTCCTTTCCGAGCACCACCCCCGACACCACGCCCGCCAGAGTCAGCAGCACGAACGCGAGGATCAGGTTCACGGCGGGGCCCGCACCGGCGACGATCGCGTCGCCCCAGCGTCGATGTCGGAATCGCGACGGGTTGACCGGCATCAGTCCCCAGGCGAACCCGACCAGCAGGAACACCACGAGGCTCATCCCGCCCATGTGCACCATCGGGTTCCACGTCATGTGCCCGGTGACCCGCGGGGTGTCGTCGCCCTCCCAGAGGGCCGCGACACCGTGGCCGAGTTCGTGCAGGCAGATCGAGACGATCACCCAGAAGATCCACGAGGCGAGGAGCACCGTCTCGCCCGCCTGCCAGTAGTCGGCGATCCACCATCCGCTGCTCACGAGATCGATTCCTTTCGCTTCTCGACCAGTCGCACGCCCTCGATCGCGAGGTCGGCATCGACGCCCTTCACCATGTCCCACACCGTGAGCAGCGCCGCCGAGACCGCGACCAGCGCCTCCATCTCGACCCCGGTCCGCGCCGTGATCCGCGTTGTCGCGACGCATCGCAGCCGATCGGGAGCAGACCGCTCGAAATCGACCGACACCGCGTCGAGCGGCAGGGTGTGGCAGAGCGGGATGAGCTCGTCGGTCCGCTTCGCCGCCTGAATCCCGGCGACCCGCGCCACGGCGAGCGCCTCGCCCTTGGGCAGGTCCCCCGAGAGCACCCGATCCAGCGTCGCCCCCGCCGCGACCAGGAATCCCTCGGCGACCGCGGTCCGCCGCAGCGGCGGCTTCGCGCCGACATCGACCATCCGGGCCCGCCCGCGGTCGTCGAGATGGGTGAGGTCGCTCATGGAGCGAGGAGCGTACGCCGGTCGGTTCAGCGGTGCGTGATGCGACCGCGGTGAACCGTCAGGCCGAC
>JAUIHC010000441.1 GCA_030432455.1 Phycisphaerae bacterium
CGGGCGAGCCGGACTGGCGGGCCTCGCCGTGGCGGTCTACGCCGGGGTCGTGGTCTTCTGCCTGGCCTGGCACCGGCGGTTCGGGCAGGGACCGTGTGAACGACTCTGGCGATGGCTCTCCTACGGGCGAGCGGCGCGGTCCTGAGGGGCGGTGGAGAACGTGTCGGCGTACCCGAGCGCGACCTCGGCGCCACTACGCTCCGGATCGAGGCTCGCAGCATCGGCCCGCGGCCCGCCCCCTCGACGACCCGGAACCAGTTGCCCGTGGACGCCAACCTCGCCGGGATCTGCAGCGACTTCTACGTCAACCAGAAGATCGCGCTCACCATGGACGTGCCCGAGGGCCGCGAGGCGGTGCTCGATCTCTTCGGTCGGGTGCAGAAGGAGTTTCCTCGGCTGGAGCGGCTTCGTCGCTACGAGGGCGAGTACGCCCTGGAGTCCGACGACATCGACGGCAGCTACGCCTGGGCGGCCCTGCGGCAGACCACCCTCCGCAGCGGATATGTGAACCCGACCGATCTCGACGAGGCGTACCGACTCCACCGGCGGCTGCTCGAGATCTGCCCGTACTACATCTCGATCAGCCCGCTCGACTTCGACCATCTCGAACTGGTCTACGGATTCGACTTCGAGGCCGACCGCGACCGCGACGAGATCGTCTTCGAGGCGCTGCTCGCGCACTCTCCGCTGGCCGAGCTCGTCGATCGGGATCGCGAGCGGCTGGTCGAGGCCCAGCCGCTGCTGGGCATCACCCTCGACGACGACCCGCGGATGCAGGCGTTCTTCGAGGTGAAGTCGCGGCCGCACCGGCTTCACGGAAGCGTCGCCTTCGAGACCCCGGAGCCGATCAGCGTCTACCTCACGGTGCGGGTCGCGGGCCCGATCCGATCGCTCGACGAGCTGCCCGCCCTCTTCGCCCGCCTCGCGGGACACGGCGAACGCCTGGTCGAGGATCGTGTCATCCCATCGGTGCTGGTCCCGATCCGTCGGGCGATCCTGTCCCGGCCCTGCTGAGCCGAGGCCATCTCGGGATGACCGGTCTCGGGGGGCGGCGTCATGTCGCTCCGGTGCCCAAGAAACGAGCGGGCGGCCCGCGGCATGATGCCTCGGGCCCGCCCGCTCTCGGGGCATGATCCGGTCTCCCCAGACGGAACCACGCCGGTGGAGAGAATGCGATGCTCGCCTCACACCGCGGGCTGACCCGCTCACCGTCGTCCGATGGAACGTCGGCGGCATCCTCTCGTCCCGAGTACATGCGATGAAAGTCGATCGGGGCGCACGAAAAGATCCAAGTCCGGCAGCTTCTCCGCCTTCTCCTCGACGCTGTCCCCGGGAACCCCGGCGAGGAGGCTGCTACCCTCCGACTGTGAATGTCGAGGTCGCCAACGCGCTGGGCCGCATCGTCGAGCTCAAGGACCGGAGCACGGCCGCCCACACCTGGCGGGTGTCGATGTACGCCCAGGCCGTGGCCGAGGCCGTGGGCGTCCCGACCCAACGAGTGATGAGCTTCATGATCGGGGCGGTGCTCCACGATCTCGGGAAGCTCGATGTGCCCGACGAGATCCTCGCCAAGCCCGGATCGCTCGAGCCCGACGAGTACCGCCGGATGCAGGAGCACACCATCGCCGGATGGGAGCGGCTCCGCCGGCTGGGCGTGACCGACCCGCTGATCCTCGACGTGGTCCGAAGCCATCACGAGCGGATCGACGGCTCCGGCTATCCCGACGGACTGACCGGCGAGCAGATTCCCAAGGCCGCGCGGTGGTTCGCGGTCATCGACGCGTTCGACGCCATGACCAGCCTCCGCCCCTATCGGGACGAGGTCGGCGAGGAGGCGGCGATGCACGCGATCCTCGAACTTCAGTCCAAGGCCGGCAGCTGGTACGAGCCCGAGGCGGTCGAGTTGTTCCGAAGGCTGCTCGACGAGGGGCGACTGGACTCGATCCTCGAGCACCTCAACGATCGGCAGGGCCACGACTCGCTCGTCGGGCCGCTGACCCCGGAGGTCCTCGAACTCGCCCGAGAGGCACTCCTCAGGTCGTCCCCGGCCGACGAACCCCCGGATCGGGTCGATCGCCTGTTGTCCCTCGCACGGGCCGAGGCCACGGGAGCGTCGTCCGCGTCGTCGGACGGCGGTGCATGAGCGCTCATCGCCCCGAATCCCGGCGCCACCGACCGGTGACCGCCGCCCTCCTCGGCGTCTGCGGTCTGGCGAGTTCGATGATGCTCGGCCTCGTCATGCCCCCGGGCGAGGACGACCCCGCCCCGGACCTGCCCGTCGAGTCGGCACCCGAGACCTCGCCCGAGCCGACCCCGCCACGACCCGTCTGGATGCAGCCGGACCTGCCTCCGTCGCCGATCGAGTCCGCGTGCGAGCGGCTCCTCGACGCCGAGACCCGACGGGTCGCGTTTCCCGCCCGGGAGACCACCCTTCGCGATGCCCTGCGAATCGCGTCACTCGGCTCGGGGGTGTCGATCGATGGCGATTGGGCGGCGCTGGATGCGATCGGCATCCGGCCCGACGATCGACTGGAACTGCCCTCGATGCCCGCGGTCCTGCCCGTCCTCCTCGAACAGGTCCTGACCCGGCTGTCCGACGCCTGGGATCGGCCCAGAATCGAAGCCACGATGGAGGGCATCCTGCTCACGTCTCCGAGCGGCGCCGAACGCCTCACGGGAACCATGCTCCACCCCATCGGCGATCTCCTCCACGGCGATCCGCTGCCCACCGCCGTCCCCGGTGATCCACCCCCGTCGGAGGCGACCACGATGGCCGATCTCCTGCGGATCATGATCGCGCCCGACTCGTGGGCGGCCTCGGGCGGACGA
>JAUIHC010000442.1 GCA_030432455.1 Phycisphaerae bacterium
GACATCCGCAGGTCGTGCTGGTAGCTCATCCGCTGCGGGTCGAGGGTGAAGAGATCGGTGCCGTGCACCAGCACGAAGTCGGCGCGGGGGAGTCGGTCCTCGAGCGACACGACGGTGGTCACGAGGGCGAGCAGGATCAGGAGAGGGAGGAGCAGTTTCGACATCGGTGGACACGGTACGACACGAAGAAGCCCCGCCGGGAGGGCGGGGCTTCGTGGAGATTCCGATCGCGGATCGGGGCGAGATCCTGTGGTCGTCAGCCGGCGGCGTCGACCGCCTTCTTCAGGGCGGCGCGGGCGTCGGCGCGGGCCTTGGAGCCGGCGGGGGCCTCGATCGCCCGGGTGAGCGCGGCGGCCATGGCGTTGATCTGCGGATCGTCCGGCCGCTCCAGCAGCAGGAAGATCTGCGGCCCGACCCGCATGGTGCCTTCGTACGCCTCCATCATCTCCGGGTCGGCATCGAGGCCGTCCCACTGGCGGAGGGCACCCGTGCCCACGGCGACGAGCGTGTCCCGCAGTGTGTCCGCGATCGCCGAGGAACTCACATCCTGGGCCACCGAGTCGTCGAGGAGCTTGTCCCGAAGATCGAGCATCGCCCGGTAGACGGCCTGGGTCATCGGATCCGGCGAGCCGCTCTTGGAGATCCTCTCGGCGAGATCTCCGAACGCTCCGAACTGCATGGTCCGGACCTGGGCGCGGTTCGCCTTGGTCAGCGTGGGGCTCAGGGCGATGATGTTGATCGCCCGGAGATCCTCGAGGGCCACCAGCCAGTCGCTCTCGGTCCGCACCGCCTCGGCGATGCCGCGGGCGGTCGAGACCAGCACCGCCGAGCCGAGACCCGACTGCGGCATGGGTTCGACCGCGATGCCGAGCAGGCCCGCCGCCACGAGACGGCGACCGGCGTCGGTGACGCGGCGGGGATCGATCGACTCCACGAGGAGCCCCGCGGCTTCGGGAGTTCGAAGGAACGCTGCCACACGGAGGGCGTTCTCCGCCCGCATCGCGTCGTCGCCGTCAAGGATCGGCGTGATCGCGGGCAGGATCGCATCCGAATAGCTGCGGAGGAACACGCCGGTCACCTGACCGCCGCGGGCCGCCTGAATGAGCGCATCACGGGCCGCGACAACCCGGCCGGCGTCGCCGTTGGCCAGATCCGCGACCTGCGCCCGGGTGAACTCGGACACTTCCTTCTGCTGGCTCGCGGTCAGGGGCGTCGAGGATCGGAGGATGTCCGATGAGATCCCCCCGGGTCCGCGTCGTTGAGCGACGGCCTCCCCGACGGGCAGGCACGCGCCACCGATGGCGACGAGCAGGGCGAGCGAACGGACGAGGCGAGACGACCTCTGGGTCATTCCGATATCCAATGTGCACCCGGACGCCGGGTGGGCCGAAGAAGAGAGGACGCGCGGAGGTACTGCTCGGCCGAGGCGCCGGAACGCCCCTGAGGAGCACCTGCGAGCCTTCCGCGGAATCCTCAACGGTACCGCGATCCGCGGGCGAGCGTCAACGACCGAGCCGTTCCCCAACTGGACTCCGAGACCCATGTCACCGATGTCTTCAGTCCCTCACTCCAGCGTCTCCCGACCCTCCCGCCCCCGATCGCGTGGTCGGCGGATCGGAGGAATCACGGGCTGTTCGATCGGTCTGCTGGGGCTCCTGCTCGGCGGGCTGGACGGCTCGGCTGCGGCCCAGGGGGTCGAGTCCGGCCAGGTCGATCTGGAGGAATGGGCGACCGAGCGCCTCGGAGCGACCCTCCCCGCGGTGGTCGGGGAGATCACCGGGGCCCCCGTCATCCTGCCGCAGCAGCTGGTGATCGCCTTCGGGCTCGCGGAGATCGCCACGGAGGTGACGCCGGATTCCGTGCCGGCCTGGCGACGACTCTTCGAGGTCGCGACCGTGCTTCGCGGGGAGATGCCGGAGGCCCGGCAGGCGGCGCGACGAGCTGCCGAGGCGCTGGCCCGACTCGATCCCGAGGATGCGGTCATGCGATTCCGGGTCCTTCTGGACCGGGTCGAGGAGCGATCGACGGCGGAGGCGAGGGTCGAGGCCCTCCAGACGCTGCTGGCTCCGGAGAACATCGCGAAGCTCGGCGATCAGGCGGCGGCGAGGATCGCCTTCGATCTCGGTGTCCTCGAGATGAGGATCGGCAACCTGGATCAGGCCGCGGCCCGGATCATCGATGCCGTCAACCTCGACCCCGCCTTCCCGCAGGCTGCCGACATGCTGGCCGGTCTGCTCCGATCGGCGTCCTCCACCCCGATCGAGGAGGCCGAACTGCTCGCCATCGCGTTCACGGCCAGTCCGCTCGACGGGGTGTTCGCCCGGCGGCTCGGGCAGCTCGCCCTGGCCGAGGGGGCGTACGCGACGGCGTCGGACGTGCTCGAACTGGCGATGATCCTGACCAGTGCCGACGCCCCGTTCCTCGACGACCTGACCGCCGACCGGGCGCTCGCGCTCTGGGGCGAGGGGCGGCACGAGGAGGCACTGGAACTGCTCGAGAAGGCGCATCGGGCTCGCCAGATCCGCATCCGCCGACAGATGGCGGGGAGCGGCATGGATCCTGCGGAGGTCCGCACCATCGCGATCCCGCCGGTGCCCTCGCTGGCGCTCGTGGAGGCGGCGATCGTCGGGGGAACCGGTCGGACCGAGGACCGCGACGCCGCGATCCAGACGCTCTTCGCCGCGTTCCGATTCGAGATGACCCGGAACGCCCGGCTCTCGACGCTGGTCGCCGAGGACACCACGATCGACGAGGAGGAGCGGGCGAGGCGACTCGCCCAGATCCGGACCCGGGCGCTCGAACTCACGGTCGATCAGGCGTGGGC
>JAUIHC010000022.1 GCA_030432455.1 Phycisphaerae bacterium
CGGCGCTCGGCACCGGCACGAACCGGTCCTCGAGGTGCATGCGGAAGCGGGTGTCGGGGTCGTTGCCCCACCAGCCCGCGAAGCGAGGCAGGTCGGCGTTCCGGGCGTGCCGCTCGTGGACGAACGCACCGGCGATCGCGCCGGGACCGCCGTTGAGATACTTGTAGGAGCACCACGCGGCGTAGTCCACGTTCCAGTCGTGCAGGGCGAGCGGGACGTTGCCCGCGGCGTGGGCGAGATCGAAGCCGACCGTCGCCCCGACCGCGTGCGCGGCCGCGACGATCGCGGGCATGTCCAGCAACTGGCCGGTCCGGAAGTTCACGCCCCCGAGCATCACGGTGGAGAGGCGATCGCCGAGTCGGACGATCTCCGCGACGATGTCGTCGGTGCGGAGGAGATCCTCGCCGTTGCGGGCCGCGATCCGCACGATGTCGCGGTCGGGGTCGCCGCCACGGGCCGCGACATGGCTCGCGATCGCGTAGGTGTCGCTCGGGAACGCGCCGTCCTCCATGAGCACCACGCGTCGTTCGCCGACCGGTCGGTGGAACGACACGAGCAGGAGGTGGAGGTTGACGGTCAGCGAGTTCATCGCGACGACCTCGTGCGGGCCGGCGCCGACGACATGCGCGAGTCCGTCGCGGAGGTTCTCGTGATACGGGTACCAGGGCCGGGTCGCGTCGAAGTGACCGTCCACGCCGAGCCTCGCCCAGTCGTCCACGACCTCCTCGACGAGACCGCGGGCGTCGCGGGGCTGGAGACCGAGCGAGTTGCCGACGAAGTACGCGACCGGCCTGCGGTCGGGGCCGACGGGAATCAGGAAGCGGTCGCGGAACGCGGCCAGCGGGTCGGCGGCGTCCATGCGGGCCGCGAACTCGGCGGTGGGCTCGAGATCGGCGGCCGAGATCGACTCGAAGATCGAGGCGTCGGTGGCGTCGGCGGTCATGAGCCGGCCTCCGCGGGGGCGGGGCGCTCGATCCCGAGGAAGTCGAGGGCGGTCCCCCCGAGCACGCGGTCTCGGGTCACCTCGTCGAGGTCGGTCATCGATCGCACGAGCTCGCCGGGCCGATGCTCGCCGAGCGGGAACGGGTAGTCGCTGCCCAGGGCGACACGGTCGGCGCCGACCAGTCGGAGCAGATGACGCAGGGCGTCGGGATCGTGGACGAGGGAGTCGTAGACGAAGCGATCGAGAAAGGCGCGGGGGCTGGTCCGGCAGTCGGTGGCGCAGAGGTCGGGCCGCACCGCGTGGCCGTGGGCGATGCGTCCGATCGTGAAGGGAAACGCGCCGCCGCCGTGGGCGAGTCCGATGCGAAGCTCGGGGAGTCGGTCGAGCACGCCGCCCATCGCGAGCGAGGCCGCGGCCCGCGCGGTCTCGGCGGGCATGCCCACCAGCCACGGCAGCCAGTACTTCGGCATCTCCGCGGTGCCCATCATGTCCCACGGGTGCACGAAGACCGCGGCCCCGAGGCGGGCCGCGGTCTCGAAGACTGGAAACAGCGCGGGCTCGTCGAGGTTCCACGACTCGACGTGCGAGCCGATCTGCACACCACGGAGTCCGAGGTCGCCGACGCAGCGTTCGAGTTCGGCGCACGCGAGGTCGGGAGCCTGCATCGGGATCGTGCCGAGACCTTCGAAGCGATCCGGGCGATCGCGGACGACCCCCGCGAGGTGATCGTTGAGCAGCCGCGAGAGATCGAGGGCGTCCGCGGGCTTCGCCCAGTAGCTGAACATGACCGGCACGGTCGAGAGCACCTGCACATCCACGCCGTGGTCGTCGCAGTCTGCGATCCGGCGGCTCGGGCACCAGCAGCGGTCGTCGATCTCGCGGAACGACCGGCCGTCGATCACCATCCGTGCCCGGCACGGGGCGCAGTGGTCGAGCGAGACCCAGCCGCCGTAGCCGTACTTCTCGGCAAGGTCGGGCCATCGCTCGGGCAGCAGGTGGGTGTGCAGATCGACGACGGGTCCCGGCATGGTCGGATCGTACCCGCGCCCGTCACCGAGTACGATCGTCCGCCCCCCATGCGACGCCGTGCCGCCCAACGATCCGCAAGCCTTCTCCTCGTCCGGCTCGCCTGCGGCGGGGCGATGCCGATGTCGTCCGCGGCGGCCCAGTTCGCGGAGATTCCGATCTCGCCCGCGACGCCGGGGTCGGACGATCCGCTCCAGTCGGCGGGGCCGCCCGCGGTCGCGTTCACCGCGGAGGCGCCGGAGATCGACGGCGTGCTCGAGGAGGTCTGGGACGCCGGGACCCGACTGCCCGACACCTGGCGGCAGGTGCTTCCCGACGAGGGCGCGGCCCCGAGCCAGCGGACCGATGTGTTCCTCATGCGGGACGATCGCAACCTCTATGTCGCGATCCGCTGCCACGACACCGAGCCCGACCGGATCGTCGCCCGCGGGCTCCAGCGTGACACCGGCATCGGGGCGGACGATCACGTCGTGGTGCTGCTCGATCCGAAGCGCGACCGCCGCACCGGCTACACCTTCGCGATGACGCCGCGGGGCGCCCGCTACGACGCCCGCATCGTGAACGGCCGCGAGGATTCCGACTGGGACGCGATTTGGGACGGGCGATCGTCGATCGACGAGACCGGATGGACCGCCGAGTTCGTGATCCCGTTCCGGACCATCTCGATCGATCCCGACGCGACCGAGTGGGGTTTCAACGCCCAGCGGATCATCCGGCGGAACAACGAGACCGATCGCTGGGCGGCGGCCGATCGCGACATCGCGTTCAACTCGGTGGCCGAGGCGGGCGTGGTCGGCATGTTCGGCGACATCGATCAGGGCGCGGGCATCGACGTCCGACCCTACGGCAAGTTCTCGTGGGAGCAGGAGGACGACTCATCCGCGAGCGGCACCGCGGGCGTGGACGTCTTCTGGCGGGTGACTCCGTCGCTCACCTTCGTGGGAACCGTCAATCCCGACTTCGCCGAGACCGAGGTCGATCAGCGGATCATCAACTTCTCTCGGTTCTCGGTGCGTTTTCCCGAGCGCCGCGACTTCTTCCTCGAGGACGCGGGCTACTTCAACTTCGGCGGCATCCGCTCGACGCCCGCGCCGTTCTACTCGCGACGCATCGGACTCTCTCCGCAGGGCCAGCCCGAGACGATCCTCGGCGGCCTGAAGCTGACCGGCACGATCGGCGACGTCTCGATCGGCGTGCTCGACACGGTCATGGGCGACGAGGTCGAGCCCGCGGGCCGCAACTACTTCGCGGGGCGGGCCCTCGTGAACGTGCTGGAGCAGTCGTCGATCGGTGTGGTCGCGACGAGCGGCAACCCGCTCGACGGGCGGTCGAACCAGCTGGTCGGCGCCGACTTCAACTACGCGACCAACGATCTCGCCGGGGGCCGCACCCTGACCGCGAACGCGTGGTTCCAGCAGACCTTCACCGGCGGCGACGAGATCGACGCCGCGGACGCCTCGGCGGTCGGGCTCCGGTTCTCGTATCCCAACGACGTCTGGAGCGTGGGCGGCGGATGGGCGCGGATCGGCGCCGACTACTTCCCCGCCCTCGGCTTCGCGAACCGGATCGGCATCCACGAGTTCTTCGGCAACGCGCGTCGGCGATGGCGACCGGAGAACGAGCTGATCCGCTCGGTGGACGTCGGGGCCAACGGGTTCTGGGTGACGGGGCTCGACATGGCGACCCAGAGTCTGCGGCTCGATCTGGACGTCCCGCGGGTCCAGTTCGAGCGGGGCGACACCGCCTTCCTCAGGGTGGGGGTCCAGCAGGAGGTCCCCGATCAGGACTTCCTCGCGGCTGGAACGCTGCTGGTCCCGGCGGGCGACTACCTGTGGCCGACGATCTCGACCGGGTTCGAGACGACCTCACGGGACCCGTTCGAGATCGGCGGAACCGCAGGCTGGTCGGGCTACTACGGCGGCAGTCGGGTCGAACTCGCGGGCAACGCGAGGTGGCAGCCCGAAGCGTCGTTCCTGCTGTCCGGGGGGCTCGCGTGGAACGGCGTCGAACTCGACACCGGGTCGCTCGAGACGGTGCTCGCGAGCGGACGGGTGAACTTCTACTTCTCGCCGCTGGTGAGCTGGGAGAACCTCGTCCAGTACGACACGCAGTCGGGGACCATCGGCGTGAACAGTCGTTTCCGCTGGGCGCTGCGGGACGGGCAGGAGATCTTCATCGTCTACAACCAGAACGTCGAGGCGGACGATCTGGCGTTCACGATCGCGCGGCACGAAATCGTCGCGAAGATTGGGTGGACGTTCTCGTTCTGACGATGAACCTTGCGGTCGAACGACGGTTGAGGGACCTCGTTGGAGACCACGAACCGACGCGGGAGCGACGACCATGCCGGGTGGGCGGCGGCGGTGCGACATCGATGCGGGTGGCGGCGGAACCCTCGGTGGTTTCCGGACGTCGCGTCGCGTCGGCTCGTCGCTGGTCGCGGTCGCGGTTCTCGGACTCGCCGGGACCGCGGTCTCCGGTCCCGCCACGCCGAGCCCGGACCGCGATCTCGCGCCGGGACTCCGACTGCCGGGCTCATCGGTCCGGTCCCGGATCCTGGCTCGCCCGCTTGACGATCCCGCGGCCCTGATCGCGTCGCCCCGTCCGTTCGACGACCACTCGCTCGCGCCCCTCGATGTCCTGCTCCGTCGCCCCTCGGGCGGCGAGGCGATGCCGGCGCTCGGGGGCTTCGGCCGGGTGTCGCGGAGCGATGACCCGACCCGGGGCGAACTCGGGGTCGGTGGACTCGATCTGTCCTGGCGGCCCGACGACATGTTGTCGGTCGGGCTGGTCGCGGGCGGCCGGATGGATGTGATCGACGGGGGGCGGGCCGGAGCATCGCCCATCGACCTCGACCTGATCGACCCCGGACCGTGGCCGACCGATCCGGTGCCCGCCCTCGCGGCCCGGGCCCGGGCGTTCGACGGCCTCGGGTTCGGCGGCGAGTCGGCGGCCGAGGTCTCGCCCTTCGTGACCGACCGGGCGTTTCAGGCGCCACGGGCCGCGGACGACCTTCGAGGGACCTTCCTCGCGACCCGCGCCGTCCTGCGGCCGATCGACGGCACCAGCGTCGGGCTCGTCGCGACCCGCGGAGGTGGACGCGACGGCGACGCGTCGCTGGTCGGCGTCGATGTGGCGCAGGATCTCTTCGGCCAGCGGGTCGAGGCGTGGATCCAGCAGGCGATGGGCGGAGGCGTCGGCGACGAGGAATCCGATCGCGCCGCGATGGGCGCGTCGCTCGGCGGCGCGGTCGGCGGCGTGCGATACGGCGTCGGCTGGCGTCGCATCGGCGACGGGTTCGAGTCGGGGCTCGGTTCGACCGGCGCCCGCGGGTCGCATGCGATGACCGGGCGACTCGGGTGGACGCTTCCGATCGAGGCCGTGCCGTTCGTGCGAAGCTGGGAGTTCGGCGTCCGGGCCCGGTTCGACACCGATCTGGAATTCGATCCGCGACGGCTGCAGCTCGACATCGACGCGCTCCGACTGGTCACGACCACCGGCGATACGGTCGAGTTCGGAATCCGTCAGCAGCGGTCGGGCACCGGAGAGCGGTTCGTGCAGGCCGACCTCGTGGAGCGGTTCCGGGTCGCGGTCGCCAGCAGCGGCTCGCGTCCGCTTCGTCTGGGGGCGGGCTTCGAGTTCGGCGACGACATTCGAGGCACCGCAGCCAGTTGGAACGGCACCGCTCGCTGGTCCCCCGGAGGCGGCTTCGACCTTGGCGGGTCACTCGCCCTCGATCGGACACTTGACGACCGACGCGCGACCGACACCATCCGGACGGCGGTGGACGGTGGTTTCGGACTCGGCCGGATCGGCAACCTGCGGACCCGCGTCGGATTCGACGCCGCCCGAGCCCGGGTGTCCGTGGGGCAGTCGATCGGACTCGACCTTGATCACGGGGCGTCGATCTCCGTGGCGATCGAGCAGGAATGGCCGACCCTCCCCGAACCCGGACACGAGGGTACGGTTCGCGCCCGAATCGGCGGCTCGTTCGAGTTCTGAGGCGGTGGAAGGCGGTCATGCAATTCGCGGGTTTGCTGCATTCGACCACCATCGGGGCCGATGAAAGGAGGTCGGACGGGAGCTTGGTGACGACCGGTGTCGGCCGGATCACGACCGTCTCAACCTAGCCTTATCGCCGGTCGCGACTCATGAACCTCCGTAACGACATGGCAGACGTCTGGCAGGCGCTGCTCGGATGCGCGCCGAGTCCCGATTCCACGTTCCTGCACGATGGCGGGTCGAGCCTTCAACTGATGTCGTTCCAGTTGGAAGTGCAGCGACGCACCGGGCGACTCATCGACCTCGACGACGTGGCTCCGCCGTTCCGTTTCGCGTCGCTGCTGGCCGCCTTGGAGCAGGCCTCGATCGACTCCGGCCGCATTGCGGGGGCGCCGTCGGAATTGTCCCGGGTCGTCTTTCTGACAAATCCGACCGAACCGGCCGGTCAGATCGAAGGTCGGGCAATCCTTCGCGGGCGACCGATTTCCCCGCCGCCGTCCTTGCCGATGCTGGTGCGTGACGCCGCCGAACGGACCCCGGATGCGGTGGCGGTGAGCGATGGGCCGAACGAACTTCGCTACCGAGTACTCTTCAGTGCGGCGACGCGACTGGCTGCTCGAATCGAGAAGATCCCCGGTGTTTCCGGAGGGATCGTTCTGCTCTCGGTCGAACCGGGGATCGAGTACGCGGTCGGCGTGCTTGCGACGATCATGGCTGGTGCGCACGCTGCTCCCATTCATCCGGAGTTTCCCACGCCACGGGTTCGGAGCATCCAACGGCAGGCGCGACCCGCGGTGATTCTCACCGGATCAGGAGGGAAGAGTCCGCACGCCGGGGCTCTGGAGCCTGGTCCCGTGATCATCCCCGTGGAGGTTGATCTGGCTGCCACCGATCCGGTGGATGTTCCGTACACCTCGATTCACGATCCGTGCTATGCGTTGTTCACCTCCGGCTCGACCGGCGTCCCGAAGGGGGTGCTCATGCATCAGCTTCCGGTGGCGAATCTCGCTCGTTTCGAAGCCGGTCGCACGCGCGGGGGGCTGCGAACGGCGCAGTTCGCACCGCTCGGCTTCGACGTCGCTTTTCAGGAGATGTTCGGGACCTGGGCATCAGGTGGAGAGCTGATCGTGGTTCCGCTCGCGTGCCGACGCAATCCTGCGCGGCTTGTCGAGTTTCTGGATGAACATGGGATCGAGCGGCTCTACTGCGTCCCGCTTGTTCTTCGCCTGTTGGCTCGAGCGGCGAATCAACTCGGCCGACCGCTTTCACGTCTGCGAGAGATCGTGACCTCGGGTGAACCGCTCAGGATCGACGACGACGTTCGGCGATTCGGGGCCGCATGCGGCGGGTTGCGAGTCTCGAATCAACTCGGAGCCGCGGAGACCATCCAGACCACGCATCTCGACCTTGGCGAAGACCCTTCGGATTGGGAAGATGTGCCCGGACTCGGTCAGCCGATCGATGGTGTGAACATCCGCGTCATCGGTGATGACGGCATGGTCGTCGAGGTGGGCACCGAAGGTAGCATCGAGGTTGGTGGGTGCGGTCCGGCGCTCGGCTATCTCGATCTGGAATCTCCTCGATTCCGACGCGATGATGAAGGATCGTGGTACGACACCGGCGACCGCGGCGTCCTGCATGCAGACGGCCGTCTTGAGTTCCGAGGGCGGCGGGACGCGCAGGTCAAGATCCGAGGTTTCCGAGTCGAACTTGGTGAAGTCGAGAAGACGTTGGCCGGTCTCGACGAACTCGACGACGCGGCGGTGGTTGCGGTGGCAGGTCCCGACGGGAGCAATCGCCTGGCCGCGATGGTGGTCCCGGCGGGCGACACGGATGCGGATCGCGTTCGCGACGCGGCTCGATCTCGACTGCCAGAATGGATGGTGCCTCAGCGGATCGTGCTGACCGATCGACTTCCGTCGAGCGGAAACAACAAGATCGATCGCCTCGAAGTTCAGCGATTGCTTGGGCCTGACAATCCTCAGCCGTGCTCCCAACGGTCGCCATTGTGAGGCTGTTCCGCCGAGAAATCATGGGAGAGTCGACCCGAGCCGGTCGCTCGGGCTCGTCGTCGCCCGTCGAGGATTCGCTGGAGCTGTCGATGGCCTCGAGTTCATCGATTGGTACAAAGCGGCCCACCAGTGCCCAACGTAGCCAGTGGCTGCTGGAGTCGCTGCGACCCGGGCATCGTGGTTACCTGCTTCCCGTCCTCATTCCGCTTCCAAGGGACACGACGTGGCGACGACTCTCCGAGGCGCTGGGGAAGGTGGTCGCCGCCCATCCCGCCCTTCGGCAGTCGGTCGAATCTTCCGATGGCACGCTTGACGGCGTCCGAGTCGGGGAGACGCCTCCGCCCGGCATGATCGTGATCGAACCGCGGACCGTGCCCGATCTGCGACCCGAGTCCATCGACCGAATCATCGAAGGACTGGGTTCCGCCGTTCCATCGGTGCGGACCGGTAGACCGTGGCGAGCGATCGGACTCGTCGTGGGCGAGCGTCTCGAGGCGTTGCTCTGGCTGATTCACCATGTGGCGGTGGACGATCCGTCGATCGCGGTACTGACCGAGGATCTTGACGCGGCGCTCACCGGACGGGATCCAGCGCCCGAAGAGACGCCGCTACTCGATGAGGAATCCGCTGGTGGGGTGTCCGCATTGCCGGTCGTCGATCGTCTACCGGACTTTCGGCGGCTGATGAGTGGCGTCCCGGTCGGGGTTCGGTGGAATCGTCAAGACCGCGTCGATCGCCCGGCGAGCCGACTGGTCCGACGACTGGACGGTCGGATTCTTGCGTCGCTGGATGACCGACTTCGAACCGCAGGCGTCAGTCGCACAATCGCCGTGCTCGGGGCGGTTCGGAAGGCGGTGGTCGCCGTCGGTGCGCCGCAGCACGGGCCGTTTCCGATCGGGCTTCCGTTCACGCTGCGGGATCGCCCGGGACTTGATCGTACGGTCGGGATGCTTCTCAACACGCTGCCGGTGCCCGTCGATTCGGCCTGGGATCTCCCCCGGATCGGCGAAGTGGTCTGGCAGGTCCGACGATGTCGTCATGTCCCGTACGAGGACGCTGCCCACGGGGTTCCCCGGGTCGATTCCGACCGGGCTCCGTGGCTCGACATCACGGTGGGCGTGGTGGAACGGGACGAGGAACCTCGCCGAGCTGGCGAGACGCAGGTCCTGTCGCCCGGGCACTCGCCGTTTCCCGTGAATCTGGTGGTTCGCTTTGGCCGTCAGGGTATTCAACTCGCGGTTGACGTCGATCATGGATGGGTGGATGCGTCCGACGCCGAGCGGTTCCTCAAGGAGGTCGAGCGCGAGCTCCTCGCCGTCGCTCGTGAGGGACGGCTTCTTCCGACTTCGGAAACGGGCGATGCGCCCGATACAGCTGGAGGCCACCCCTTCGAGGAACGTGCTTCGGATTCGGGCCCGTCGGGGCGAGTCGACGTCGAGAAGGTGCTCGCAGCACTTGGCGACGCCGATGTGGAGGTACCTGAGGATCGCCCGCTGGGGGTGCTGGGAATCGACAGTCTCGATGGTGTCCGACTTCAGCGTTCGATCGAACGTCGCTGGGGTGAGCGGCTTCCGATCATTCGGATCCTGTCCTCCGATCTTCGCACGCTCCGCGGGTTGCTCGCTGGCGACAGCGGACCGAGCGAATCCGTCAGAAGGGCCGACGATGTGTCCGATCGTCCGATCGAGGCCGGTGATCGGTTTCCGATCTCGGCCGCGACCCGCGAATTGCTGTTGGCGGAGATGTTCACCGCACCCGGGATGCTGAATCTCGCCTGGCAGATGCGATCCACGGATCCGGGTGTGGATCGCGCGACAATCGAGAGACGTCTCCGCAGCGTCATCGCTCGTCATCCGGCCCTTCGAACCGGTCTTGACTGCCATCTGGGAGCCGGTGAACTTCCGCCATCGTTCGCGGACAACTTCGAGTTGGAATGGCTTGATGCAGCGCCCGACGAAGAACAGCGGGAGCGGATCGCTCGGGCGCCGCTCGATGTCCCGCATGGTCGCCCGCTCAGGGTGGTCGGCTGGCGTGACGAGGCCCGCGGGACGGAACTCCTCGTGGTCGTTCATCACGCGGTAATCGGAGGTCGGCAGGCTCAGGCACTCCTTCAGGAGATCGCGGGAGGGTCGCCCGGGCCGGTCATCAAAGGAGATCGCTCGAGCGGGACGACATCGGAGGCGGATGTCGAGTGGTGGGCCAAGCGAACCCTGGACCATCTTCAAGGCCGCTGGGATCCAGCTCTGAACGACTCGCTCGACTTCGAGGACGTCGGCATCGATGACACGGCGGTCCACCGGCACCTTCATGCCAGGGAACTCGCCGCCACTCGAGGAATCCCCGGGGTCGCACCGGCGGTGACTGCGTTCGGGTTGCTCTTGGCTCGGGCCATGGGCAGACGCCGAGTGGTCCTCGGTGTGCCGTTCGAGATCGATGTGGCGGGATCGTCGACGGTTCCCACGGCATTCCCGATCGTCGTCGACTGCGATCCGCAGGCCGACGTCGGAACCCTGCTCAAGCAGGTCGGTGAGTCGATCGCGGAGGGCATGGAGCATCGCCGCGCCACGTTGGGCGAGATCGGACGGCGGCTGTGGGACAAGGTTGGGACCGACCAGCGAGGTGGCCAGTCGTGGCTCGATGCGGTCGTGACCTTCCACGAAACGCGGTGGAACTCAGCAGGCTGGGAAATCGCGTGGAAACCGGGTACGGGCGATCGATTTCAGGCCTCGCTCATCCTGCCCGAGACCCGGAACGGCGGTCCGGCGGTGCTGGCGGCCGGTGCTCAGGCGCTCGCGGGCGAGCCTGCGACCTCGATGCTCGCCAGATTCGATCACCTGCTCGAGGCCTTGCTGAGTGTTCTGCAAGAGCCTCGAGACCTTCCGGTTTCCGAGCTGCCTTTCCTGACGCCCGCTCAAGAAATGATGGTGGCGTCGAACGGCCAGCCGACCTCGGCCACCGAGCCTCGGGACTTGGTCTCGATCGTGCGCCGGGTGGCTGCGGAACGTCCGACCGAACCTGCGGTCATCTGCGGCGAGCGGAGACTCACGTACACCGAGCTCGATTCATGGAGTCGAGATATCGCTCGACGGCTGCTCGCTGCCGATGGAGCGGTGTCAGGGGGCCGCGTCGCCATCGTCGGGACTCGGCGTACCTCCACCATCGCAGGGATTCTCGGAATCCTCCGAGCCGGTGCCGCGTACGTCCCGCTCGATCCGACGATGCCGCGGGCTTCGCTGCAAGCCGTGCTCGATGCCGCCGTGGTCTGCGGGGTTCTGATTCTCGATGAGTCGGATGAGTCGGTGGTCGATGGACTCGCTCCGGCCTGCTTCCGCATGACCGACGAGGATGGGGGCGACCCATCCGACGACGATGCGGTCGTGGATCTTCCCGACCCGGATCCGGCAGCTGCCGCTTACGTCATGTTCACCAGCGGATCGACCGGTGAACCCCGCGGCGTGGTGGTTCCGCATCGAGCGGTCGCTCGGCTCTGTCAGGATCCGTGGTTCCTGCCGGTAGGACCCGGCTTCCGAATGCTTCACGCCGCCCCCCCGGCCTTCGACGCTTCGACCCTCGAGATCTGGGTCCCGTTGGCGACGGGTGGAACGATCTGCTGTTGGGAGGGCGGCGAATCCGATCTGGCCGGCATCTCGGCGATGATCGCACGAGACAGGGTTCAGGGATGTTGGCTGACCTCTGCGCTCTTCAGCCTTGCGGTGGACGAGCACCCGGAGCTCTTCGACGATCTTCAGGTGGTTCTGACCGGCGGCGAGGTCGTTTCGCCTGATCATGTTCGGCGACTTCTTCGGGGAAGGCCCGATCTCGCCGTTATCAATGGCTACGGGCCCACCGAAAACACCGTCTTCACCACCTGCGAGTCGATCACCGTCGGGGCCCTTCCGGATGGCGGCTCGATTCCGATCGGCCGCCCCGTCCCGGGGACGAGCGTTCGGATCGTCGATCAGGACGGTCGTCTCGTGCCGCCGGGTCGACGCGGGCAGTTGGTGACCGGGGGCATGGGATTGGCTGCGGGGTATCTGCGAGCCGGACAACCGGAGCGATCCGGAGGGTTCGAGCAGTTGGCCAACGACGCCGCTCCGGCCTATGCCACCGGAGATTTCGCTCGATGGTTGCCGGACGGTCGGATCGAGTATGCGGGCCGTATCGACGCGCAGGTGAAGATCGCCGGGCACCGAATCGAACCGACGGGGGTCGAGGCCGAGATTCGTCGCTGTCCCGGCGTCCGCGATGCCTGTGTCGTCGTGATTCTGGAGAACGGGCGGAAGCGTCTGGGGGCCGTCGTCGTCGTCGATGGGACCGGCCCGGATGCGATCACGGAACACCTGGAGTCGCGTTTGCCCGCCTGGGAGTGCCCGGGGCGAATCGCGGTAGTTCCGCAGATCCCACGGACGAGAAACGGAAAGCCCGACCGCGATGCCGTGGGAAGACTGGTTCAGTCGATTCGTCCCGTGGTTGCCCCGGCAACGTTCGGCGAGTCTGGTGAACTGCTTGAACCGGTCCTCACGGCCATCGCTCGCGTCACCCGTACCCGAGAGCCCGATCTGCCGCTCGCTCGATCAGGACTCGATTCGCTCGATCTGCTGAAGATATCGATCGAGCTTGAGAAAGTACTGTCGCGACCGATCCCGCTCGACTCCCTCGTTGACGGGCCGACGCCCAGAGCGCTTGCCGATCGACTCGCGGCGGATCTCTTCGCCGAGGCCAGACCGCTGGTCGAACTGACGCCGAAAGCGATAGCGGCGGAACGCGGGATCTACTGCATTCCGGGCGTCGGCGGCACGGTGTTCAGTTACGGCGTCCTCGCACGGCGTCTGCCACCGAACATCCCCCTGCTTGGTCTGCCGTATCCCGGCACCGCCGATGATCGAACGCCCTTGAGGCGGATCGAGGCATTGGCGGACACCTTCGCGGAGACGGTTCGTCAGGGACCGGCCCCGGCCATGGTCGTCGGCTATTCCATCGGTGGTTTCGTGGGATTCGAGTTGATCCGACGTCTTGCCGACCGCGGTTGCGAGACATCCTTGCTGGTGATCGATGCATCCATCACTGACCTTCCGTCGCTCGCCAGAAGAATGACTCGAATTCGTCTCGAAGACGTTCTCCCCGGAGCGATCGTCGATCGTATTCGGGATCGGCGGCGTTCCGCGATGCCGGCTCGGCTCCGGAGTGTGATCGCCGCCGGCTTCGACGCGTATCGCGCATATCGGCCGACGGCTGCCCCCGTCGACGTCACGCTCATCCGAACGGCCTCCGGAACTGAACATCCGGAAGACTACGGATGGCCGACGGTGGCACGGTCCGTTCGAGTGAAGCGGATCGAGGGCGACCATCTCGAAGTGTTCCGCCGCGGCGCCGCCGGCCTCACCACCGTCGTTCGCGAGGCGTGGATCGAATCGACCCGATCGGCCTGAGGTACTGCTCCGAGCGGCACAGGCCCCGCGGTCAGACCAACTCCGCAGCATGCCGCTCGAGCGCTCGGCGATCGATCTTTCCCGAGGCGTTGAGCGGAAACTCGGTGAGGACTTCCACGTGGGCCGGAATCATGTAGCGAGGCAGGGTTTCCCCGAGGCGGGATCGTAGATCGGTGGGAGCATCCGCACCGCGGATAAATCCGACCAGCAACTCGACCTCGCCATCGGAATCCCGGACCGCGACCGTGGCGACGGTGTCGGCCCCGGTGTGGGTCATCAGGGCCGCATCGATCTCTCCGAGTTCGACCCGGTGTCCGAGGATCTTGATCTGGGTGTCCAACCGACCGAGGAAGTGGACGTCCCCGGTGTCGGCGATCCGCTCCACCAGATCGCCCGTTCGATAGAAACGGACTCCGTCGGATGACGTGGCGAATGCCTCCGCGGTCTTCGACGGTTCCTGCCAATATCCGTCGAACACCTGAGGACCCGCGATCAGGAGTTCGCCGCGGCCTCGGTTCGACCACTGGCCCGAGGCCGGGTCTCGGATCGCGACCTCGTGGTCGGCATGCGGCGTTCCGATGGGCACGATTCCGGCCGGATCTTCCCCGTTCGTGGGCGTGTGTCGATGCATCAGGCATGACAGGGTGGCTTCGGTCGGTCCGTACAGGTTTTCCACCGTAGCCGCGGGAGCGGCAAGTGCCATGGCATCCGCTTCCCGATTTCTCAAGGCCTCTCCGCAGAAGAGTGCCAGACGCACCGAAGGAAGCGAACCGGGGAGGAGATCTCCGACCTGAGAAGCAAGCCTGACTCGGGACGGGACGCAGAACAGAACGGTGATCCTGTGCCGGTGGACATAGGACTCCAACGATCGACTCTCTCCGACGTGGACCGAGCCGCCGACGGACCAGCAGGCGAACTGGTCGAAGATCGACAAGTCGAACGTCGTCGGGAACAGCTGGCTGAAACGGTCCTCGGGCCCGAGGCCGTATCGCATCGAGACGTGATTCAAGTAGTGGACGATCGACTCGTGACGAATGGGGACGCCTTTCGGGCGCCCGGTACTTCCCGACGTGAAGAGCAGATAGGCGAACGGCGATGCGTTGGTCGGGGTCGGCGGCGACGCGCTCGTGGGTGGGGACGACCCGATCGTCGGAATCTCGATGACCTCGATTGGTGTCGTGCCGCCAGTGACCATCTGCTGGACATCCGAACGAGATGAATGGTCGCAGACGACGACACCTGCGCCGCTTCGCGCGATGATTTCGGCGGCACGACTTGGCGGAGTGCTCGCCGCGATCGGGAGATAGCCGTATCCGGCGATCAGGGCGGCGGCATGACCGATGAACTGGTTCGGCGGATCGCCGGCACATATCGCGATGAAATGGGGGGCGCGCTCATCAGACCGAGGTCCGAATCGCGTCGCCAGCTCGGTCGCGCTGGCAAGGAACTCGAGGTAGGAGATCTCTTGGTCGTCCGAGACGATCGCGGTTCGATCCGCGAAGCGAGTCATCGAGTCGAGGATGAGCGATCGCAGGGTTGAGGCCGGTGTCGTTTGCATCGAATGGTCTTTCGAAGATGTCGGATCGAGGATCGGACTCTTGGGCGATCCGCGACTGGTCCTCGGTTCTGTGTGACGGACCGGCTTCAGACCCGAGAGATTCGGAGGCGGCCTCCTGCGAGGAGGGCGAAGCAGGCGATTCCCCCTGCGAATCGTCGATGCAGCCCGATGATGCGGGTGGTCGTCTCCGAGCCTCGAAGTCCCGATCGATCCGACAGACAGGACCTAGGAGTCCCGCCGGAACTTCTCGGGCAGTTCGTACGGGCCGGGCTTGAGCACGCGGGTCCCGCATTCGGGGCAGGCATTCCGCGTGTCGTCCGCCCAGAACGCCT
>JAUIHC010000023.1 GCA_030432455.1 Phycisphaerae bacterium
AGCGTCCGCTTCCTGCACTTCGGGCAGGTCTTCTCAGGATCGGAGGTGATCGACTGGAACAGTTCGAATCGGTGCCCGCAGGCGTCGCAGACATAGTCGTAGGTGGGCATGGGTCGGAGTTCACCACGGAGGTGGGCATGGGATTTCACCACGGAGTGCACGGAGGTTCACGGAGGGCCACGGAGGGGGGAAGGGGTTCAGACGCTGCGGGTGCGGGAAGTGGCAATCCGGCGTGAACGACGTTCGACGATTCGACCAGTGGAATCGAATGATGCGGCCGCCACCACGAATCCCACACCAAACCTCCGTGGCCCTCCGTGTCTCTTCGTGTCCTCCGTGGTCACCAGAATCAACCCTCACGTGCCTCGGGCACCAGCATGACCTTCGCGGGGCGGAGCACGAGTTCGCCGATGGCGAAGCCGGGGGAGACGGTCACCGCGACCGATCCGGCGGCGGCGTCCTCGGGTGACTGGCCCGGGGGCATCATGCCGAGGGCTTCGTGACGACCCGGCTCGAACTCGTCGCCCGCGGCGGCGGCGATGACCACGACGCCGTTGGATTCGAGCGAGCGGCCGATCTCCTCGCGGACCATCTGCACGCCCTGTGCGAGCTGCTCGACGCTGGTCGCGGTCGCCGCCGACTGCAGGGCCAGGTCGAAGTGGTCGATCGCGGGCATGAGGGCCCGCACCATCGAGGCGAGACCGTCGCGGCGGGCGCGGGCCTCGTTCTCGATCGAACGACGCTGGAAGTTGCGGAAGTCCGCCAGCGCCCGAAGCTTCGCATCGTCCGCGTCCTGCTTCTCGGTGGCGAGCCGGGCGATGGTGGACGCGACCTCGGCGGGCATGGCGTCGATGAGCTCGTCGGGGACGCCGAGATCCACGAGGATCGCCTCGATCTGGATGGTCTCGTCGCCGGGCCCGCCGTCTTCCGCGTGGTCGGCGGCGGCGGTCGCGTCGGTGACGTCTTCTGGGGGGTGCTCGGAGGTCATGGTGGAAACTCCACCGGGCTCGCGCCCGGCTCGCAGGTCAGGAGAAGGTGTCCTTGAGTCGACTCCAGAAGCTCGGCGACTTGTGATCGACGTCGAGCTCCTCGGTCTCGGCGAACTTGGTGAGCAGTTCTCGCTGGGTGTCGTCGAGCTTGCGGGGCACCACGAGTTGCAGCACGAGGATCAGATCGCCCCGGTGATCCGGGTTCCGCAGGTTCGGGCAGCCGTGGCCGGGAATGCGGTGGATCTCGCCATGCTGGGTGCCGGGCGGGATGTGGAACTCGGTGGTGCCGCCCTCGAGCAGCCCGACCTCGATGTCGGCGCCGAGCGCCGCCTGCGCGAACGCCATCGGGACCACGGTGACGAGGTCGTCGCCGTCCCGCTGGAACCTGTCGTGCTCCTCGACCGCGATGACGACATGCAGGTCGCCCCGCGGCCCGCGGCCGTCGGGCTGATCCTCGGGGCGGGGCGGTTCGCCCTCGCCCTGCACCCGGACGACCTGGCCGTGCCGAATGCCCTTGGGAATCCGAACCTCCAGCGACCGCCGCACCGAGATCCGACCGGCGCCGCGGCACTCGCCGCAGTGCTCGGTCACCACGGTCCGCCGTCCGCGGCAGTTCGGGCAGGCGACGACCATGCGGAACATGCCGCCGAGGCCGGCCTGCTGCACCTGGCCCGCACCGTCGCAGGTCGGGCAGGTGATCGGCTCGGTGCCGGGCTTGGCGCCGCTGCCCTCGCAGGCGGTGCAGACATCGAGCCGTCGGAACTCGACCTCGCGGGTGGTGCCTTCGAGCACCTCCTCGAGCGAGACCTCGACCGAGGTCTCGAGGTCGTAGCCGCGGGCCGGGCCGCGACGGGAGCGGCCGCCGCCGCCCATGCCACCGCCGAAGATGTCGTTGAACATCGAGAAGATGTCCTCGACGTTCATCCGGTTGAAGTCATGGCCGGGCGTGCTTCGCAGCCCCTCGTGGCCGTACTGGTCGTAGCGGGCGCGACGATCGGGATCGGACAGCACCTCGTACGCCTCGGCGCATTCCTTGAACGCCGCCTCGGCCTCGGCGTCGCCGGGGTTGCGGTCGGGGTGGTACTTCATCGCGAGCCGGCGATACGACCGCTTGATCTCGTCGTCGCTCGCGGTGCGCTCGACGGAGAGGATCTCGTAGTAGCAGCGGGTGGTGGTCATCCGGGAGTCCGGTTCGCGTGGTTCGCAGCGGTGGTGCCGACACGAACGGAGGGCCGCGACCGCGGGGGTCGCGGCCCTCCGAGGGCTCGTGCCGCGGAGCCGTGCGACGCGATCAGCTGATCGCGCCGTTGACCGGCTCGGCGTCGTCCTTCAGCTCGGTCAGGACGACGTCGGTGGTGAGCATGAGGCCGGCGACGCTGGCCGCATTGGAGAGCGCGGTGGTCACGACGAGGGCCGGGTCGATGATGCCGGCCTTGACGAGGTCGACATACTCGCCGGTGGCGGCGTTGAAGCCGTGGGCGCCCTTGGATTCCCGCACGGTCTGAACGACGAGGTCGCCATCCACGCCCGAGTTGGTGGCGATGCGGTGGGTCGGGGCCTCGAGCGCCTCGGCCACGATGTCGTAACCGTACTTCTCGTCGCCCTTGCCCTTGCGGCGGGCCTCCTCGATGGCGTCGATCGCCCGGAGGAACGACACGCCGCCGCCGGGGACGTAGCCGTCCTTGGCCGCGGCGCGGGTCGCGGCGAGCGCGTCGTCGACACGGTCCTTCCGCTCCTTCATCTCGATCTCGGTGGCACCGCCGACCGAGATGATCGCCACGCCGCCGGTCAGCTTCGCGAGCCGCTCCTGGAGCTTCTCGCGGTCGTAGTCGCTGGTGGACCGCTCGTACTGGGTGCGGATCTGGTTGGCGCGGCTCTCGATGTCCTTCTTCTTGCCCGCACCCTCGATGACGGTGGTGTCGTCCTTGGTGACGACGATCTTGCGGGCGGTGCCGAGCTCGCCGAGCTCGACGTCCTCGAGGCTGCGGCCGAGATCCTCGCTGAAGAAGGTGCCGCCGGTGAGGGTGGCGATGTCGCCGAGCATGGCGCGACGACGGTCACCGAAGCCGGGGGCCTTGACCGCGCACACTTCGAGCACGCCGCGAAGTCGGTTGACCACGAGCGCCGCGAGGGCCTCGTTGTCCACATCCTCGGCGATGATGAGGAGCGGACGGCTCGCGCCCGCGATCTTGTTGAGCAGCGGAAGAAGATCGGCGAGGTTCGAGATCTTCTTCTCGTGGATCAGGATGTAGGGCTTCTCCAGGACCGCCTCGGCCTTCTTCGGGTCGGTCATGAAGTAGGGGCTGAGGTAGCCCTTGTCGAAGTTCATCCCCTCGACGTAGTCGAGCGTGGTCTCGGCGGCCTTGCCCTCCTCGACCTCGACGACGCCCTCGGCGCCGACCTTGTCGATCGCCTCGGCGACCAGGTCACCGATCTCGGCGTCGTGGTTGGCGCTGACGGTCGCGACCTTCTGAAGGTCGGCCTTGCCCTTGCACTTGGCGGCCGTGTCGGTGATGGCGTCGCAGGCGATCGCGGCGGCGGCGTTGATGCCCCGCTGGACCGCGACCGCATTGGCACCGCTGGCGACGGTCTTGAGGCCGCGATTGAAGATCGCGGCGGCCAGCACGGTGGCGGCGGTGGTGCCGTCACCCGCGAGGTCCGCGGTCTTCTTGGCGACCTGCTGGACCATCTTCGCGCCCATGTTCTCGAAGGGCGAGGGGAGGTCCACTTCCTTGGCGACGCTCACGCCGTCCTTGGTCACGGAGGGGCCGCCGTACGACTTCTCCATGACGACGTTGTGGCCGGCCGGACCCATGGTCACGGCGACCGCGGAGGCCAGCTTCTCGACGCCGGCCTTGAACTCGGCCCGGGCCGCGGCGTCGAACTTCATCTGCTTGGTGGTCATGTCGGGAGTTCCCGTCGGTTCTTTCAGGAGGACGGCGGAATGCCGTCGGTCGGGTTCAGCCTTCGATCACGCCGAGCAGCTCGCCCTCGCGGACGATGAGGTGCTTGACGTTCTTGATCTCGACCTCGGTGCCGGAGTACTTGCCGTAGACGACGACGTCGCCCTTCTTCACACCGGGCTTCACGCGCTCGCCGTTGTCGAGGAGCTTGCCGGGGCCGAGGGCCACGACCTTGCCCTGCATGGGCTTCTCCTTGGCGCTCTCGGGGAGGAAGATGCCCGAAGCGGTCTTGGTCTCGGCTTCCAGCGGCTTGACGAGAATGCGATCCTCGAGGGGTCGGACGGACATGGGGTGATCTCCAATCGAACCGGTCTTCGCCGGTGGTGTGTCTGTTGGTGATGCGGTCGCGCGGACCGCCGGGGTTCAAACGAGTCGATGCGGGTGGACTGGGTCGGCGGGTCAGAAGCCCATGCCGGGCATGCCGCCCATGCCACCCATGCCGCCCATCCCGCCCATGCCACCCATGCCGCCCATCGGGTCGCCATGATCGTGGTGGTGGTGGTCGTCGCCGGCGTCCTCGACGGGGGCGTCCACGATGGCACAGTCGGTGGTCAGCAGCAGCGCCGCGACGCTCGCCGCGTTCTGCAGGGCCGACCGGTCGACCTTGGCGGGGGTGATGACGCCCTGATCGATGAGGTTGCCGTACTCGAGGGTCAGGGCGTTGAAGCCCTCCTCGCCCTTGAGGCCGGAGACCTTGGCGACGACGACGGTGCCCTTCTCGCCGGCGTTGTCGGCGATGGTCCGCAGCGGGACCTGCAGAGCCTCCTTGAGGATGTCCACGCCGAACTTCTCGTCACCCTTGACGGCCTTGCGGGCCTTCTCGAGGGCCGGGATCGCCCGGATGAACGAGCAGCCGCCACCGGGCACGACGCCCTCGGCGATCGCGGCGCGGGTCGCGTGCAGTGCGTCCTCGACGCGGGCCTTCTTCTCCTTGAGCTCGGCCTCGCTGGCGGCGCCGACGTTGATCTGGGCCACGCCGCCCGCGAGCTTCGCCAGACGCTCCTGGAGCTTCTCGCGGTCGTAGTCGCTGTCGGTGCGGTCGATCTCGGCCCGAATCTGGTCGCAGCGGCCCTCGATGTCGCCGGTGGCACCGGCACCCTCGATGACCACGGTGTTGTCCGCGGTGATCTCGACCTTCTTCGCCCGGCCGAGGTGCGTGAGCTCGACCGCGTCGAGTTCGGTGCCGAGATCCTTCATGATCGCGGTGCCGCCGGTCAGGACCGCGAGGTCTTCGAGCATCGCCTTGCGACGATCGCCGTAACCGGGGGCCTTGACGGCACAGACCTGAAGAACGCCGCGGAGCTTGTTGATGACGAGGGTCGAGAGGGCTTCGCCGGTGACATCCTCGGCCACGATGAGCAGCGGCTTCTTCGCGGCCATCGCCTTCTCGAGGAACGGGACGAGCTTCGCGATGCCGTCGATCTTGTCCTCGTGGATGAGGATGAGCGGCTTCTCGAGGACGACCTTCATGGCGTCGGCGTCGGTGACGAAGTTGGGGCTGAGGTAGCCGCGGTCGAACTGCATGCCTTCGACGACATCGACCTCGGTCTCGCGACCCTTGCCCTCTTCGACGGTGATGACGCCGTCGTCGCCGACCCGCTTGAACGCCTCGGCCATGATCTTGCCGACCTCGGGATCGTTGTTGCCCGAGATGGTCGCGACCGCGGCGATGCCGCCCTTGACGTCGGCGACGGGACGCGCGAAGCCGTGAATCTCGGCGACCACGGCCTCGACACCCTTCTTCATGCCCCGGACGAGGGCGTTGGCGTCGACCCCGGCGGTGACCTGCTTGAGGCCGGCCTTGAAGATCGCCTCGGCGAGGACGGTGGCGGTGGTGGTGCCGTCGCCCGCATCGTCGCTGGTCTTGCTGGCGGCCTCGCGGACGAGCCGGGCGCCGATGTTCTCGACCTTGTCGCGGAGTTCGATCTCCTCGGCCACGCTCACGCCGTCCTTGGTGACGGTCGGACCGCCCCAACTCTTGTCGATGACGGCGCTGCGACCGCGGGGGCCGAGGGTGCTCTTGACCGCCGCCGCGAGCTTCTCCACGCCGGCGAGGAGGGCCTTGCGGGCATCGGTATCGAAGGACAGTTCCTTCACTGCCATGGCGTCTGCTTCTCCTGTTGCGTCGGGGACCGCATCGTCGGCGATCGACGAGAGGCGGGCCTCGAGGACGATGATGAATGGGTGCCGGACGGACCGGCGGATCGGCGGTCGCCCGCCGAGCCGGTCCCCTTTACAACCGCCGCGCCAAAATCGCGGCGGGGCGGGACGGCTCGGTCCGGGCGTCGAGACGGCCGATCGGCCGGGAGTTCGAGGCGCTCGTCGGTCAGGGAGCGCGGTTGGGTCGTGGATCGTCTGCCATGCTGGCAGACGATGCGGGGCCGATCAGGGCATCCAGCGGCCGGAGAGGGCGACGCGTCGATCCCACGGCCCAGAGGGCGTTCACGGCGAGATACGCGCCGCCCAACGCGGTGATCGCGGCCGCCACGAGCCACAGCATCGGCCAGGCCACCAGGTCGAGCGCCCGCCCGGCGATCCCGCCGAGCCCGTCCGCCAGCGTCGACCAGAGCCATCCGGCCTCCATCAGGAGGACGGCGATCGTGGCGGCGACCACCGGGCGGGCGGTCTGAAGTCCTTGCCCGGCAATGGTGTACGACTCACTTCGTCGTCCGAACTGCTGGAGTGCGTCGCCGACGCCGATGATCAGGAAGGCGACGGCGATGGCCCGAACGGCATCGAACGCCAGCGCCACAAGGACCAGCGGGGCGGGGGTCGCCCCCCCGCCGCGGATGAGCCCCCCAAGCCCTCGAGCCGCCGAGGTCGCGGCAGCCTCGAGCCCGAGCCCGCCGGGCAGCAGCGCGATCGCTCCCGACGCCACGAGTGCGATGCCGGACAGGATCGCCAGCCGGTCCGCTCGGCGAGCGTCCGATCGCCGGCCGCCCGCCAGCGTGGCGGTGAGGGCGAGCACACCGGCGGTCAACGCGGAGACGCCGGCCCAGACGAGGGCGGCATCCAGCCGAGTCCGAGTGAGATCGTCGCTGCCGGACAGTCCGCGGGGATCGAAGCCGGCCGGGGCGAGCGTCACGGCCGCGGGCAGGGCGACCCCCGCCGCGGTCGCGATCGCGGCGGCGATCGCGAGAAGCGGAATCCCCCACACCGATCGTCGGATCCGAGGATCCGATGACGGCGTCTGGTCCACGGTGGTCAGGTCGAGGGCGTGGCGGATGGTCTCCTCGATCGGCAGCCCGCACTCGGGACAGCGGCCGCCTGCCGCCAGTCCTTGGAGCGGGTAGTCGCACCGCCGGCACGGCAGGTCGGCGATCACCACGAGATTCGTCGGAGCGGGTTCGGTCATGCTGACCCCGGACGACGCGGGATGAGGCGAGGCGAGAAGGGCGGGGCGTCTCGGAATCGACGCCCGACGACCCGTTCGGTGCCTCGTATACTCGGCGATTCATGGACGCGACGCTTCAACGGCTGCGTGATTCGATCGCATCGGTCTACATGGGCAACGCCCGGGCCGTCGATCGATTGCTCACCTGCCTGCTCGCCCGCGGGCACGCGCTGGTCGAGGACGTGCCCGGGGTGGGCAAGACGGTGCTCGCCAATGCGCTCGCCCGCTCGATCGACGCGACCTTCGCCCGCATCCAGTGCACGCCGGACCTGCTGCCGACCGACATCACCGGCGCCGCCGTCCTCGATCGCGCCACCGGCACCTTCGAGTTCCGCCCCGGCCCGGTGTTCGCGAACATCGTGCTTGCCGACGAGATCAACCGGACCACGCCGCGGACCCAGTCGGCCCTCCTCGAGGCGATGAGCGAAGGTCAGGTCTCCGCCGAGGGCGGGACGCACGCCCTTCCCGATCCGTTCATGGTGGTCGCCACCCAGAACCCCTACGAGTTCGAGGGGACCTACTTCCTCCCCGAGAATCAGCTCGACCGCTTCCTGATGCGGATCGGCCTCGGCTATCCCTCGCCCGACGACGAGGCCCGCATCCTCGATGTGCAGCCCGCCCGGACGACCCTGCAGAGCCTCGAGCCGGTGTTGAGCGTCGAGGAGGTCCGCGGGCTGCAGCTCCGGACCGACGCGGTGCGGCTCGATCGGAGTCTGGCCGACTATGTCATCGCACTGGCCCAGGCGACCCGCGACAGCGACGACCTGCTGGTCGGCATGAGCCCGCGTGGCTCACTGGCCCTGGCGCAGGCCGCCCGGGCGACCGCGATCCTCGACGGCCGCGACCACGTCATCCCCGAGGACATCGTCGAGAATGTCCTGCCGGTGTGTGCGCACCGCGTGGTGACCCGCACCGCGATGCACGAGGGCGACACCCTGACCGCGCGACGGATCATGCAACGCATCCTCGAAAGTGTCGCGAGCCCGGTGTGATGTTTGTTTCTTCACCACGGAGAGCACCGAGGAGCACGGAGGGCCACGGAGGGGGATGTGGTTGGAGTGGACTTGAAGATGGTGTTGGTGTGGTCGCGGCCTTCCTGCGGGCTGATTCACCGTGGTTGATTCCTCTCAGGAACATCAACCCGCCACCGTCGTTCAACCGGCGCCGTGACCCCTCCAGCGCCTCAGGGGTGAACATCGAATCAGCATCAGGAGCGAGATCGTGAACGCCGTGGTGTTGTTGTCGGGTGGCCTTGATTCTTCGACGGTGCTCGCGTGGGCGCGGGCCGAGGGGCGGGCGTGTTTCGCGTTGTCGTTCGACTACGGGCAGCGGCATCGGGTCGAGCTGGAGCGGGCCGCCGAGATCGCCGCCGCGCTCGGCGCCGCCGAGCACGTCATCTCGAAGATCGACCTTCGCGCCTTCGGTGGCTCGGCGCTCACCGACGACATCGAGGTGCCGAAGGATCGGATCGACGCGCACGGGCAGGGCGGCGAGGCGATCCCGGTGACCTACGTCCCGGCGCGGAACACGATCTTCCTGAGTCACGCCCTCGCCTATGCCGAGGTCCGCGGCGCCGCCGAGATCTGGCTGGGCATCAACGCCATCGACTACTCGGGCTATCCCGACTGCCGTCCCGAGTACCTCGAGGCGTTCCAGCGGTTGGCGGATCTCGCGACCAGGGCCGGGGTCGAGGGGCACGGGCCGCGGTTCGTGGCCCCGCTGGTCGAGTTGTCCAAGATCGACATCGTCCGCAAGGCTCGCGAACTCGGGGTGCCGATCGATCGCACCCTCAGTTGCTACGACCCGGGACCGGACGGCGTTCCCTGCGGCCGTTGCGACAGCTGCATCATGCGGACGGCGGCGATCGCGGAGGCGTGAGGCGGGGGTGAGCGAGGGAGAGAATCGAGAATCGAGAATAGAGAATGGAAACGGGGTGGATGGCCGATCTCTGGACGGTCGTCCGCTTCCGACGCTGCCGGAGAACCGAACCATGGGCAACGATCCCGCCATCGCCGACGCCGCCGCTGCCGGCGGCTTTCTCATCGCCTGCACGATCTATCTCGTGCTCCTCGCCTTCGTCATCGCGGGAGGCTGGAAGATGCTCTCGAAGGGCGGTCTGCTCGGAGTGGCGATCATCGTGCCCTTCTGGAACGCGATCGCGCTGGCCCAGCTCGCCCAGAAGCCGTGGTGGTGGGGCCTGCTGACCCTGATTCCCATCGTCGGCATCGTCTTCGCCGTCCTGATCATGCACGGCATCTCGACCGCCTTCGGTCGCGGCGTCGGCACCACGATCGGACTCGTCCTGCTCTACCCGATCTTCTCCTGCATCCTGGGCTTCGGCTCGGCGAAGTATCAGGGCAAGGCGACCGGGTTCGAGTGAGCCGCGGCCGGCTCGGTGACCGCGCGAAGTCGCAATCTCCTGCTCACCTGATCTCCTGCTGTCGCCGAAGGCGTCACACGTCGAGGTTCTTCACCTCGAGGGCGTGCTTCTCGATGTAGTTCCGCCGGGCCTCGACGTTCTCGCCCATCAGGGTCGAGAAGAGCGCGTCGGCTTCGCTCGCCGCATCCCAGCTCACGCGGAGGAGCGTGCGGGCCTCGGGGTCCATGGTCGTCTCCCAGAGCTGCAGGGCTTCCATTTCGCCCAGACCCTTGAAGCGCTTCACTTCGATGCCGCGGCGTCCGACATCCTGCATCGTGCGGACGATCGCGGGGACGTTGGCGGCCTCGACCAGCTCGCCCTCGGCTCCCTCCTCGGCCTTCTTCGAGTTGGCGACCAGCCACCCGTAGCGGGTCGGGAGCCGTTCGCCGGTGACCGCCTCCTCCTGCACCAGCGCCCAGTCGTCGATCGAGACCTGGAATTCGCCGAGCTCGCCGATGATGCGGTCGATCTCGCGGTTCTCGTGCAGCTCGCGCAGCGTGGCGAGCGTCTCGGGATCGGGCGCCGCCCCCGCGTCCTCCGACGGGACATCCACGACCAGACCCCGCTCGCCGACGAACGCGAGCGCGTCGCGCTCCGACCAGAAGAACCGCTCGCCCGCGTTCCAGCGCAGGTGGAAGCGGGGAAGGCGTCCGTCGCGATCGGGATCGTCGCCGCGGGTCGCCAGCAGATCGGTGAACAGGATGCCGCGGCGCTGTGAGACGGTCACGAGCTCGTCGAGCCGCTCCAGTCGGCGAAGCAGGCGGCGGGCGTCGTCGCCCTCGACCCGATGCGAGATCGCCCCGTTCTCCCCCCGCACCACGAAGATCGCGTGCTGCAGGGCGAGGTCGGTGAGGACCTCGTTCATGCGCTTGTCGTTGAGGACATACTGGGCCTTCTTGCCGCGGACCACCTGATACAGCGGCGGCTGCGCGATGTAGACATGGCCGCGACGCACGAGCTCGGGCATCTGGCGGAAGAAGAACGTCAGCAGCAGGGTGCGGATGTGCGAGCCGTCCACATCGGCGTCGGTCATGATCACGATGCGGCCGTAGCGGAGCTTCGAGACATCGAAGTCCTCGCCGATGCCGCACTGGAGCGCCTGGATGAGGGTGCGGATCTCCTCGAATCCGAGCACCTTGTCCAGCCGCGCCTTCTCGACATTCAGCAGCTTGCCGCGGAGCGGCAGGATCGCCTGCGTGACGTGATCACGCCCGCCCTTCGCGCTGCCGCCTGCGGAATCACCCTCGACGAGGAAGATCTCGGTGGCGGCGACGTCGCTGCTCGAGCAGTCGGCGAGCTTGTGGGGCATGCCGCCGGAGTCGAGGGCGCCCTTTCGCTTGATGAGTTCGCGGGCCTTGCGGGCGGCTTCGCGGGCCTGAGCGGCGAGCACGGCCTTCTGCGCGATCTGCTTCGCCTCGCTCGGGTGCTGGTCGAGCCAGGCGCCCAGACCGTCGGCGACGAGCTGACTCACGAAGCCTTCGGCCTCCTGATTGAGCAGCTTCTCCTTGGTCTGGTTGTTGAACTGCGGATCGGCGATCTTCACGCTCACGATCGCGGTCAGGCCCTCGCGCAGGTCGTCGCCGCTCGGGGTGAGGTCCTTCAGCAGGTTGTTCTTCTTCGCGTACCCGTTGATGGTGCGGGTGAGGGCGGTCTTGAAGCCCTGCACGTGCGTGCCGCCGTCGGGGTTGAAGATGTTGTTGCCGAACGCCAGCAGATTCTCGCTGGTCGAATCGGTGTACTGCATCGCGACCTCGGCGCGGATCTTGAGATCCTCGTCCGACGCATCGAGGTGGATGATCGGACTGTCGGCCCGCTTGGCCGCATTGAGGTGCGTGACGTAGGCGAGCAGGCCCCGCTCGTCGTGGTAGGTCTCCTCGCGGATGCGGCCGCTCTCGTCCACCCGCTCGTCGATGAGTCGGATCACCACGCCCGAGTTCAGGTACGCGAGTTCGCGCAGGCGGTGCTGCAGCGTCTCGAAGCGGAACTCGGTGTCGGGGAAGATCTGCGGGTCGGGCTTGAACGCGATGCGGGTGCCGTTGCGGCCCGACGGAATGTCCTCGACGCCGTCCTGATCGACATCGCGGAGCGGCTCGGCGACCTCGCCGCGCTCGAATCCGATGCGCTTCACGCCGCCGTCCTTCGCGACCTCGACATGGGTCCACTCCGAGAGTGCGTTGACGCACTTCACGCCGACGCCGTGCAGACCGCCGGAGACCTTGTACGCGTTGTCGCCGAACTTGCCGCCCGCGTGCAGCTGGGTGAGGATGACCTCGACCGCGGGGCGTCCGTCGATGAGCGGGTTCTCGTGCTTCATCGGCCCGGTCGGCATGCCGCGGCCGTCGTCGGTGACGGTGCACGAGCCGTCCACTCCGAGCCGCACCGTCACGCGGGTGGCGAAGCCCGCCATCGCCTCGTCGATCGCGTTGTCCACGCACTCGTAGACGAGGTGATGCAGCGCGTTGAGCCCGGTGCCGCCGACGTACATGCCCGGTCGCTTGCGGACCGCCTCGAGGCCTTCGAGGACTTGGATCGAGTCGCTGGTGTAGTCGTCGCCGGCGGAGGAACTGGAGGTGTCGGCGGGGTCCGTCGGTGACGTCATCTCGGCTCTTCGTGGGGGGCTGGAGGGCGCCCGGATCGGGGCGGCAGCGACGGTCGCGAGGAGGCCGTCGGGCCCGACGCGGAACGACCCGGCATTCTACCGGAAACCGGGTGTCCGACCGGCGGAACATGCCGATCAGGCGGCCTGATCCCTGGTCGGTTCCCGCAGGATCTCCGGCCATTCCCCGGTCGGCGTCACCGGGCGGCCGTCGTGCCGCACGATCGTGACGTCCGGTTCGGCGGCGAGATCGATCTCACGACCGTCACCGCGTCGCCGCAGCACCCGGACCAGCGGTTGCATCGGGGCGTCGGCGTCCACCCGCAGCACCACCGCTCGAGGGCCGGTCGAAAGCGTCACCACGGTGCCGGGCGGGAACGGCGGGGCGGCCACCGGGAGCGCCCGCAGCACCTCGGGGTCGAACCAGACGGCCCGGGCCGGATCGGTCATCCACCGGAGCGTGTCGAGCCTCGATTCGTCGGGCATCGCCGTGCGTCGCCGGTCGAAGTGGTCGGCGACCGCGACGATCCGGGCGTAGATGTGGATCTCCTGGCCCCTTCGGGCTCGGAACGTCGCGTCGTTCATCCGCGGATACCCGCTGCCGTCGAACCGCTGGTGATGCTGGGCGGCTCCCGCGACGATCGACGCCGGGGCCACGCGATCGAGCAGCCGACGCACCGCGACGCAGTGGGGCGACTCGGCGTTCGCATCGGGGTCTTCGAGGTTCTCCGTGCATGGCTCGGCGAGCCGTCCGGCATCGTGCAGGAGTCCGCAGAGGGCGACCGGTGCCAGATCGGTGGCTCGTCTGAACGAGAGCCGCGACCGGGCCGCGGCCAGCCGGTCCTTGAGCAGGAGACCGAGCAGCAGCGACAGATGGGCGACCGAGACCGCGTGGCGGGCGTCCTCGTCCTCGCTCCCGGCGACCTCGGTGACGAGTCGGGCGAGTCCCGGTTCGCGGTTGGCCTCGTCAACCATCGCCGAGACCGCGTCCTGCATGTCCTCGTAGGCGACTCCGGGGTTGCGGGTGCCCACGATCGACCGCATCGCGGGGCCGGCCTGGTCGGCGAGGTCGTCCCGGGCGGTCTCGAGCCCGGCGGGGAGGAACTCCTCGACGCCCTCGGTCCCGGGGTGCTCGATCCAGGCCTGTCGGATCCCGATCCGGGCGAGCCGCTCCAGGGTGGAGACATCCAGCACCGCGCCGGCGGCCAGCAGCATCTCGCGACGACCGTGGCGACGGAGTGGCCGGGCGAGGACCTCGCCCGGTTCAAGACCGTGGATCGACTTCAGCAGCATGTGCCGCCCCTCCCGGAACCCCTCGGAATCGACCACCGCGGCGGACGGTCGTGTGGGAGGGCGATCGGCTCGATCCGGAGGGGTGCTCGCCTGCGCGTCGGGCCGTTTCCGTCTGTGCGGGGGTGGTTCCCGGCGCAACCCTCCCGAGCCGCGCGACATGGGGCCGGGTACGGATGACGGCGTCCTATACTGGAGCCGCGCCGTCGGGCAGGTCGATGCTTCCGGAGCGGCGACCGGATCTGGAGTCGTCGCAGGCGTCGTTCCGACTCGGGTCTTTCCGATGACTGGGTCTTTCGGATGACTGGAATGACGGCCTTTGCCTGAACACGACCATCGTCCCGGACGTGGACATCGCGTCACGGGGTGCGCGACGCCCGAACGGCGGCTGCGAGAGGACGACACCATGCGGAACAACGACGAGCAGTCATGGGAATCGGTGGACCGGCGTGCGGTGCTCGGCGGCATTCTCCGAACGACCATGACCGGGCTGGCGGTGGGCACCGGCCTTCTCGGCTGCACCCCCGCGGCTCGTACCGTCGCCCGCCCGATGCCCGACCTGCCGACCGCGACGCCGATCGGGCTTCCGACCCGGACGCCCGTGGCACCGGTCGCCGCCACCGAGGCCACGCTTCCCGGCGTCCTCGCCCGGACGCAGTGGACCTCGGCCCGGCCCCGCACCAGCGACATGCGGAAGCAGGCGCCCCTCAGGAACATCACGATCCATCATGATGGACTCGCCAGCCCGCTCGGCTCCGCCAGCACCTCGGCGAGCAAGGCCAGGCTCGACCTCATCCGGCGGGCCCATGTCGGTCAGGGATGGTCCGACATCGGCTACCACTTCGCGGTGGACCGGGCGGGCAACGTGTGGCAGTGTCGTCCGCTCGAGTGGGAGGGCGCGCATGTCAAGCGACACAACCCCGGCAATGTCGGCATCCTCGTCATGGGGAACTTCGACATCGAGCGCCCGACCGACGCCCAGCTCCGTGCGGTGTGCACGCATGTGAACATGCTGAAGCGGACCTACCGCATCGCGGACTCGTCCGTGAAGTCCCACCGCGAATGGGCCGGCGCCGCCACCGCGTGCCCCGGCAAGCACCTTCAGCCGAAGTTCAGCGGCATGCGATCCCGCAGTTTTCGAGTCTGACCCGCTCGCGGGCATGACATGAATGGTTGGCGGAACGCCAGACGACACCGGCGTCGCCCCGAGGGGCGACGCCGGTGTCGTGATTCGATGCTTGGATCTCCCGGATCGTCAACCGAAGGACGATCCGGTCAGGACGATGGCGGCCAAGACAATCAGGCCGAACCAGACACGCTTGGACATCGGGACATCTCCTTCCGCGATGAATGGACGGCGCCGGGTGATGCGACGGGATGCAGTCCGGCGGGAACCTCGCGGTCTCGATGGTCCGCCAACGGGGGACGGCGACACCAGACCACGACGGCGTCATGATGGCGACTTGGCGGAGAGAGGCGGAATAGAAAAGATCGGAAATCCGCACTTCACGGCCGGGATCGAGGTCGTGGCTCCCCTGGGCCGATCCTATCGGACGTCCTCCTCGGAACGCCGCAG